>JBDUDE010000169.1:0-11780 GCA_040003105.1 Mucilaginibacter sp.
ATTTTTACAAAAACAGCCAGGCCGACGAAGTGGTGTTTATCCACGAAGGCTCGGGCACTTTAAAAACCGGCTATGGCAATATTAAATTTGTTTACGGCGACTATTTAATTATCCCCCGCGGCACCATTTATCAAATGGAATTTGATACTCCTGATAACCGGTTGTTCATCACCGAAAGCTTTAGCCCTATCCGTATACCCAAGCGCTATACCAATGCCTACGGGCAACTAACGGAACAAGCGCCTTATTGTGAGCGCGATATTAAACGCCCCACCGACCTGGAAACCCACGATGAACAAGGCGACTTTAAAATCCTGATAAAAAAACAGGGGCTTATTTACCCATACATCTACGGCACCCACCCTTTTGATTTTATCGGCTGGGATGGTTTTCATTACCCATGGGCATTTTCTATACATGATTTTGAGCCGATAACCGGTCGCCTGCACCAACCGCCGCCGGTACACCAAACGTTTGAAGGGCATAACTTTGTGATCTGCTCATTTGTACCAAGGAAGTTTGACTATCATCCATTATCGATACCCGCTCCGTACAACCACAGCAATGTGGATAGCGACGAGTTGCTATATTACGTAGATGGTGATTTTATGAGCCGCAAAAGCGTGGTTAAAGGGCAAATTACCCTGCATCCCGGCGGCATACCACACGGCCCGCACCCCGGCACGGTAGAGAAATCGATAGGCAAAGAAGCAACCGATGAATTAGCAGTAATGATAGACCCCTTCAGGCCATTAATGCTAACCGAAGATGCGATAAAAATAGAAGACGAAAATTATTATAAAAGCTGGATGTAGGAAGTTGTTGGAAGGTTGTAAAGTTGAAAGGTTGTAAGGTTGCCTGTCAACGTTTTAACTGTCCGCTTTAAAAGAACATTACAACTTTCCAACCTTTCAACATTACAACAAAAACAAAAACAAAAAAAATGGAAACACTTACCATAGATAAACAACAAAAAACAACAGATTTTTTACCGCTTAACGGTACCGACCATGTTGAATTTTACGTAGGCAATGCCAAGCAGGCGGCCTTTTATTATAAAACAGCTTTCGGGTTCCAGGATTTGGCTTACGCCGGCCCTGAAACTGGTATGCGCGACCGTGCATCATACGTTTTACAGCAGGGCAAAATACGCCTGGTGCTGACAACCCCGTTGCATTCGGACCATCCAATTGCTGAGCACATTAAAAAACATGGCGATGGGGTAAAAATCCTGGCGCTATCTGTTGATGATGCTTACGATGCATTTTATCAAACCACCAGTCGCGGCGCGGAGCCGTACCAGGAACCGCAAACCATGACCGACGAATATGGCGAGGTACGCACCAGCGGTATAAAGCTTTATGGTGAAACCGTTCACCTTTTTGTGGAGCGTAAAAACTATACAGGCGCGTTTTTGCCGCATTACGAAAAGATGGATTCAGGCTATCATCCAACACCGACAGGCCTGGTGCATATTGATCATTGTGTGGGCAACGTAGGCTGGCACAAAATGAACGAATGGGTCAATTTTTACGAGGAAACTATGGGCTTCCGTAATATTTTAACTTTCGATGATAAAATGATTTCGACCGAGTACTCTGCCCTGATGAGCAAAGTGATGAGCAACGGAAACGGCTTTGTGAAATTTCCGATAAATGAACCGGCAGAAGGCAAAAGGAAATCGCAGATTGAAGAGTACCTGGAGTTTTACGAAGGCGAAGGCGTACAGCACCTTGCCCTCGCCACTAATGATATTGTTAATACGGTTACTACCCTGCAAAGCCGGGGCATCGAGTTTTTAACCGTGCCAACCACTTACTACGACGAACTTATAGACCGGGTTGGCCACATCGATGAGGACCTGGAACCATTGAAGAAACTGGGAATACTGGTTGACCGCGACGACGAAGGCTACCTGCTGCAAATTTTCACCAAACCCGTTGAAGACAGGCCGACATTGTTTTTTGAAATCATACAGCGCAAAGGTGCAAAATCGTTTGGTGCAGGCAATTTCAAAGCGTTGTTTGAAGCGATAGAAAGAGAACAGGAATTGAGAGGGAATTTGTAAAAGATTCCGGAATTCGGATGTTCGATTTCGGATTTTCATTATTTTTAGGCCGGGCATAAGTCCGGCCTTTTTTTATCATGACCCTCGACGAAACCATCTCCCTCCTCAAACAAAAATCAAACGCTAAACACCTCGCCGGAATGAAGCGTTTTAGAATTGATGACGAACATGCGTTGGGTATCCCCCTCCCCGAATTGAGGAAGATGGCGAAGCAAATTAAAACCAATCATGCCCTTGCACTTGCCTTGTGGAAAATAAATATTCACGAGGCAAAGCTGCTTGCTTCAATGATAGCCGACCCGAAACAATTTACCGAACAGGAAGCCGATGAATGGGTACACGACTTTTACTCTTGGGACATTTGCGACCAGGTTTGCGGTAACCTGCTCGATAGGACGGACTTTGCCCTCGGGAAGGCAATGGAGTACACCAGCAACACCGAAGAATTTGTAAAACGTGCCGGATTTGTGCTGATGGCAGAGTTTGCAATTCACGATAAAAAAGCCCCTGACAATGCGTTTTTGGGCCTTTTCCCTATCATGGAGCGCGAGGCATGGGATAACCGCAATTTTGTAAAGAAAGCAGTTAATTGGGCCTTGCGGCAAATAGGAAAACGGAACAGTGTACTCAGGGCACATGCCATTGAAACCGCCCAACGGATTTTATTACAGAACACCAAGAGTGCCAGGTGGATAGCCACCGATGCCCTAAATGAACTATCAGGCAAACCATTGATAATTAATAATTAAGTTTTGCTGATTTTGCCCCTCAAATTATTTAACCTCCCAACATTTTACATATAATTGCTAACCATTTCGGGGTGGTTTTCGTATTAAGCAGGCTCGCCGGTTTTACCCCCGGCAGGTTTTTGGCATAGAATTTTCTATTGCTAGCCCTGGAGCTGTTGATTATAACAAAATGAGTTGGATATTAATATGAGCATTACCGTTGGGAACGACTTTTATTCGGATGACGCCGCCCATCTTGCTCAAATAATTGATCAATTAAATGCGGGTATCTGGGAGTTTAACGTCAATACAAAAGAGGTTAAATGGTCTGCCGGTTTTTATAGAATTCTGGGCTACGTACCCGGAGAGATAGAGTGTTCCTACAACTTTTTTTTGGATGAACTGCTTTATCACTACGATAAGCCCGTATTTTTAAAGGCCCTCCACACCCGCACCGCCGACTCGAACAACACTGTACAAATAAGGCTGCTAACCAAAACATCGGGCTACCAATGGTTTGAAAGCATTACCAACAAATGGGACGATAACGGCACGCCAAAATATACTGGCTCGCTGGTAAACATCAACAAATCAAAAATACTGGGCCTGCGCTCGGCACAAAACGACTTCCTTTTTAACGAAACGGGCACCATTGCCAAAATCAGCGGCTTCGAAATTGATGTGCCTACCATGAGCCTTTGGCTATCGAAAGAGGCTTTTGACATTTACGAGCTTAACGACCAGCTAAAACTAAGCATTGAAGAAGCGGTGAGCTTTTTTGAGCCGCAATATCGCCCGTTGATAAACGAGGCTATAGATAACGCCATAAAATTTTGCAAACCATTTGACCTCGAGCTGATGTTTCGCTCCGCAAAAAACAATTTGATATGGGTGCGCGCCAAAGGTCTGCCTATTATTGATGATTACGGCAAATGCGTTAAAATAAGAGGCATACTGCAGGATATCGATAACATTAAAAAGAAAGGGCTTGCCCTGCAAACATCTATCAACTCGTTAAACGACCAGAACAAACGCTTACAGAATTTCGCTTATATCGTATCTCATAACTTGCGTTCGCACTCGGGTAATTTACAGTTTATGGTTAACCTGCACGAGGAAAGTGAGTCGGCCGAAGACAGGGCCGAGGTGTTTGCGCATATTAAATCAATAAGCGCCAGTTTGTCAACAACCGTTGAGCATCTTAACGAAATTGTTATGATACATACCGATATTGACAAGGAGCGGAAAACATTGGAGTTTGAAGAGGTATTTAAAAATGTGGTATCGGCCCTGCAAAGCAATATAGACTCAACCGGCGCCAAAATTGAATACGACTTTACCAAATGCCCGGTAATTGAATATATCCCCGCCTATTTGGAAAGCATTTTCCAAAATTTGCTTACAAATTCACTTAAATACCGCCATATGGACAGGCAGCCAATTATTACCTGCCGCACCATAAAGGACAATAACCACATCTACATGCTGTTTGAAGATAACGGTATCGGTATCGACCTGGAACGTTACGGCGACAAAGTATTCGGCATGTACAAGACTTTTCACCAAAACACCGATGCCAAAGGTATCGGCCTGTTCATCACCCGCAACCAAATTGAATCAATGGGTGGCAGTATCAAGTTAGATAGTACCGTTAATGTGGGCACCAAGTTCACCATCCGTTTGGTATAACAATTTCCAAAAACCCTCTCCCGAATTGAGTACCGATAATACCGGGCTATAATACTATAATCTCAATTTTTTAATAATTCCTCCGCCCGAAAGGGTACTCATTTGTCACTATTTATCTTAGATTGGCTCACTAAAACACGCTGTATTTTATTTATTATTCTGATAATCAATGTATTAAATAAGGTTGACATTTGTACCCCTATTAATCCACAACCGGGCTTACATAAGCATATAATTTTACCCCCAGTATAATGATAATTCAGCAGGCGCCACAATTCGCCTGCCGGAAATATAAACCTCTAAACAGTATACAAATTTTAACGAAGACAATAAGCAGCGGCTTTCTTGTTGCTTATGCCTGCAACCGGGTGGTTAAAACCCCTGTAGCCAGGCCTTCTTTTTTTGGCGGAACTGATTACCGGGCCATATACACTTAACCAGTTAATAAAACCAAATTCTAAATAAATCAAAAATCAATTAACTAATTATTATGCGAAAAATTTTACGAATAGTATTGCTGTTCATGTCTGTGTTTGTTTGCGCCCGGTTAGCGGCGCAGGCGCAGGGAACAGCAATCAAAGGTACAGTAACCGATGAAAAAGGTGTCACACTCCCGGGTGTTACCGTTACTGTTAAAGACGCCAGGATAAACGCCATTACAGACATAAATGGCGCCTACAACATCACCGCTCCGGCTACGGGCAAAACGCTGATATTTTCATTCATCGGGATGGAAACGCAGGAAGTTTTGATAGGTAACAAAACAACTATCAACGTTACATTAAGGCTATCGTCAACTGCTTTAAGTGACGTAGTCGTTATTGGCTACGGCCAGCAAAAGCGGCAGGACGTTAATGGCGCGGTATCATCGGTTAAAGCGACCGATATTGCCAATATCCCGCAGGCCAGCGTGGACCAGTTGCTGCAGGGCAAAGCGGCCGGCGTAACCGTTACTCAAAACACAGGTGCGCCGGGCAGTCAAACATCGGTACATATAAGAGGTATCGCCAGCTTTAGCGGCGGCGAGCCATTGTACGTTATCGATGGTGTGCAAATCTCGGGTTCTTCGAACGCAACAGGCGGAACTGCCCTTAACGCCAATAACGGCGAGAACTCACCCAGCCCGCTGGCATTGTTAAACCCGAATGACATCGAATCTATCGACATTCTGAAAGATGCATCGGCGGCTGCTATTTACGGTAACCGGGCATCAAACGGTGTTATTATCATCACTACCAAAAGGGGCAAAGCCGGCCAGGCACGCATAAATTACGATGGCTATGCCGGTTTCCAGCAGCCTCAAAAATATCTAAAGCTGATGAACCTGCAGCAGTATGCTAAACTGCAGAACTCGCTGGCAGATGTTTACGGCATAGGCCGCAGGGGCGAATTTGCCGACCCAAGCCTGTTAGGCCAGGGTACCGACTGGCAGCGGGCCATTTTCCGCACTGCATTTGAGCAAAGCCACCAGCTATCAGTATCTGGCGGTAATAGCGGTATAACCTATTATGTGTCCGGTGGTTATTTTGACCAGGACGGTATCAGCATCGGGTCTGATTTTAAACGTTATTCGGTACGTTCTAACGTGGAGGCGCAAATAAAACCATGGTTTAAGCTGGGTTCAACGTTTGCCGCTAGCCGCAGCAACGAAAATATAGTTTTCAGCGATAACGGCGGTATTATTTACAACGCCTTGCTGCAGGTGCCGGATGTGGCTGTAAGGAATGCCGATGGCACATTTGCCGGCCCACCCAATACACCCGAAGCGGTAGGCGGTACATTAAACCCGGTACAACAGGCGCTTAGCGTTACCAACAACCTGGTTAGGAACAATATTAACGCCAGCTTGTACGGCGACATAAGAATACTCAAAGACCTTACGCTTCGTTCGGAATTTGGCGGCGATTTCAACTTTTCGAATAATAACCTGTTTAAACCAAGCTACTCGTACGGGCGCTTTACCAACCCTACCGCCACGTTAAGCGAGCAGCAAAATAAAAGCATTTACTGGGCCTGGAAAGAATATTTAACTTACAACCACACGTTCGGTAAAAAGCATGTGATTACCGGTTTGCTTGGCCACGAAGTGCAGTCGTCTGATTGGAGCTATACTTACCAGGGGGTATCCAACTTTTTGGTTAACGACCTTAACGGCAAAATACCAACGCTTGGCCTTGGCGATATTGCCACCGCGCAGCTTTCTGAGCAGCACCCCGGGCCAAACAACCAGGAATCGGTATTTGCCCGCGGTATTTACACTTTTGATAACAAGTATAGCCTAACAGCAACCATACGCCGCGACATTTCATCAAACTTTGACCCTGCTTTAAGCCCAAACACGCACCAAACCGGCTATTTCCCGGCATTTGCGGCCTCATGGCGCTTAAGCGAAGAGAAATTTATGGCGCCCGTTAAAACTTTTGCCGATAACATTAAAATAAGGTTAGGCTACGGCGAAGTAGGTAACCAGGGCATACCTGCTTACTCTTACGGCTCATCGCTTAACTCAACTGTAACGGGTTTAGGCACCGGTTTCCTGGCCGCCCGTATTGCCAACCCTAACCTTACCTGGGAGCACCACAAGGAAATTAACGCGGGTATTGATTTTAGCCTGCTGAACAACCGCATCGAAGCGTCGTTCGATTATTTCCAGCGCAAATCGTCGGGTTTCCTTTTCCAGCAGCCTTTGCCGGCTTATGTTGTGGGCGGGCCTAACTATTTGGGTGGTATAGCCCCGCCTTTTGTTAACGCAGGCGGAATTACCAACGATGGCTTTGATTTTTCTATCACTTCGCACAACATTGCCACACAAAATTTCAGGTGGAACAGCAGCCTGATTTTCTCGCATTACAATAATAAGGTAACCTCATTAGCTAATGGCCTGCCACAAATTGTACAGAGCATAACCAACGGATTTATAAGCCTGCCGATAACACGTACGGAAGTTGGTGGCCCGCTTGGCGAGTTTTATGGTTATAAAGTGCTTGGTATATTTAAAACTGAAGCACAATTGCGCAACGCGCCCCTACAATTTGGTCGCCCTGTACAATACAGCGGCGGTACCTGGCTGGGCGATGTGCAGTACCAGGACCTTGACCATAACGGTGTAATTGACAGCCGCGACCAAACCCAACTGGGTAGCCCGCAGCCTAAATTTACCTATGGCTTTACCAATAATTTTTCATACAAATCATTTGAATTGAGTTTATTTTTACAGGGCCAGTTTGGAGGCAGCATCCTGAATTTGTTAGACAGGACACTGGGCGGACTTTCAGGCTTGTATCAAAACCAATATGCCTCGGTAGCAAATTTCTGGAGCCCAGGCAATCCTACGTCTGACGTTCCCGCGCCAAAAGGCGGTACCGACAACCCTAACCTGGTGATATCAGACAGGTTTATACACAGTGCCACTTACCTGAGGGTGCAAAATGTGCAGCTGGGCTACAATTTGCCGGCAAGATACGCGCACATATTAAAGCTTACCAGCATAAAGGTTTATACCAGCATACAAAACCTGTACACGTTTACCAAATACAATGGCTACGACCCGGAGATAGGCTTGCAAAACCAGAACCCTACTTTGGCCAACATAGATATTGGCCGGTACCCCTCAGCACGCACCTTTACATTTGGACTTAACGCGCAATTTTAATTTTAGTTAAAACAGAGATAAAATGAAATCATATAAAAAATATATTGCTGGTTTAACCTTTGTGTCATGCATCATAGGTACCAGCTGCAAAAAAGACTTTTTTAACCAGCCACCGCAGGACCAGATAACCCTGGCCAGCTTTTATAAAACTGCCGACCAGGTAAACGCAAGCACCAACGGCCTTTACAATAACGTTTGGTTTAGCTGGAATAATAAGGCATCGTGGGCCATAACAGAACTATCTGGGGGCAATGCCCGCACCTACTCGTCGGATGTAGTTAACTTTTTTAACTTCTCGGCAACGGCAGATAATACCGAGGTGAACAATGCATGGACATCGTTGTTCACGGTAGTGGCGCAATCAAACGCTTTAATTTATAATCTGCCGAAACAGGTACCCGCATCGGTGCCAACGGCCGTGGTTAACAACGCCCTGGGCGAGGCGCATTTTATGCGGGCCACTGCTTACTTTTATTTAGTGCGTTTATTTGGCAACCTGCCGATTATTGAAAACACGCTCGATTTTGTAGATAACTACCAGGTAAACACTAACCCCGTTACCGATGTGTACAAGTTTATGATTAACGACCTGAAATTTGCTGAAGCCAATTGCAATACCAAGGCCAATAAAATTACCGGCCACGTATCAGGCGGCTCGGCATCGGCAATGCTGTCGAAGGTTTACCTGTATATGCAGGATTACACCAACGCACGCGCTGAGGCAGAAAAAGTAATAAACAGCGGCGAGTTTAAGCTGCTTGGTGTTGATGTGGCCGGCAAGACTTATACCGACCTGTTTGAGGCGGCCAATAACAACAACGACGAATCGATAGCTGCCTTGCAATGGGCTGGTGGTGCATCGTATGGCCATGGTAACTCTATGCAGGCATCATTCGCCATCAATTCAATAATCACCGGTACCGGAGACGGCTATTCGGTAATAGGCCCCACTATCGACCTGCAAAAAGCCTATGAACCCGGCGATTCACGTTTGCACGGCACCATTATGCTTGCGGGCGACAAATACCCCGAACTTAACAAGGCGGCAGGCGGTTTTACCGTACCAAACGATGTTAACTCGCAAAACACCAAAGCTGGGATTAAAAAATACGTAACCGGCACACCGGCTGATAATGGCGGCCAGGGTGGCGCACAATCAGCAGATAACAACACTTACCTGATGCGCTATGCCGAAGTTTTATTGATTGAGGCCGAAGCTGTGCTGGGCAGCGCAGCCAGCACAACAGATGCCGCGGCGCTTGCCCCTTTTAACAAGATAAGGCGGCGTGCAGGACTAAACGCGCTGGCAACAATCACCAGGAACGATATTATGCACGAGCGCCGCATTGAGCTGGCAATCGAGGGTGATTATTGGTTCGACCTCGGCCGTATGGATGGGTTTAACACAACGTCGCACCCGCTGGCAAAGGCCATTATCGGTAACCAGGAACGCGGCACTTACAGCAATGATAACCCACCGGTAATTTATACCGAGAAGTATACCATTAACGATAACCAGTTCCTGTTCCCTTACCCAACCAGCGAAGTTGCTGCCAATCCAAAATTGAAACAGCCACCTGTAGCTTACGTGTTTAAATAATTTTAACAGTTAAGACGATGAAAAAACTAAAAATATACTGCCTTTTATTATCTGCATTGGTAATAACCGGCTTTGCAAGTTGCAAAAAAGAAGCCCAGGGGGGCAAAGGCGCGCCTACTATAACTAAAGTGCGCACCGTAAGCAGGCTTGATACCATAAAAGGTGTAGTGCACCCGGTAACGCTTGATTCGAGCAGCACTTATGACGACCATAAAGTTGTTGCATATGACTCGACGGTAACATCGGGCAAGCTGAATAACCAGTACGCCATTATTGGTACCAACCTGGCAACAACCAGCGCGGTTTTGTTTAACGGCTCGTCGGTTTATTTTAACCCGGCGCTGGTTACCGATAATGTAATCATTATCGTTGTTCCGGATGGCACGCCATTTGGACCGAGCCAAACCAACAAACTTACCATTATTACCAAATACGGTAAGGTTAACTTTGATTTCTCGATAGACCAGCCACCACCGGGCATAACAAGCTTCGACCCATTGGCCGCGAGCTCGGGTGATATCGTAACTATAAAAGGAACTGTTTTTGATGGTGTAATATCAGTTAAATTTGACGATGTACCTGCGGAAATTATAGGCACACCAACCCCTACCCTTATACAGGTGAAAGTGCCTGCCGGTGTGGTGCAATCGTACATATACGTTACCACGCCGGGCGGAACTGCAAAATCCGCTGCTTCGTTTGGGTTTAAGTATATTGTTTACGACGAAGTGCTGTCTCCAGGCTGGGGCGGCCAGGGCAGCGGCGGCTACGACGGCTACGGCAGTACGCGTAACTACAAGAGCACGGACCACCCTAAACGCGGGGCTAACGCAATAGCAACCACGGTTGATAACGGCTATGGCGCTTTACAATTAGGCTATGGTGGCGCAACCGTAGATGTAAATACATTAAAATTATCGTCCATTAAGTTATCCATATATGGCGGTGCTGGCTTTAAAGCAGGCGACCGGGTGCAGGTGGTTATAAACAACGCCTACGGCAATGCAGTGGCAATTGAGGTGAAGCCTGGCGTTTATACAGATTATACCATACCATTAAGCCAGTTGGGTAACCCGGCTAACATAACTGATATAACCATGCAAACACTTGGTGTTGGCGCGCCTGCAACATTTTATGTAGATGACCTTGGCTTTATTTAATATGAGAAGATTAGTTGGTTAATTTAATACCGCCACCGCCTGTTAAGCGTAAGCTGTACGGGTGGTGGCTTTTTTATTACTTAAACTAAAAGGGGATGAAGTTTTATAAAATTATTTTTTGTGCTGTGGTATCGCTTTTTATTACAACAGGTGCAATGGCCCAGAAAAACATGATAACCAATGGCGGATTCGAGGACGATTTGTATGGATGGAACAATAATGGTGCACAACTAACGCCTTACGATTTTAAAAGCGGCAAAAATAGTTGTGCCATAGTAACTCCAGGCACCGATAAATGGGTTGGAATAGACCAAACGGTGCGCATACCCAAGAAGGCGCATAATATTGAAGTTAGCGCATGGTTAAAAACCCTTAACGTGATAAAAGGCAAAAACGATTGGGACGGCGCAGTATTTACCGTTGTGTTTTTAGATGCCGGCGATAAAGAAACCGGCGAAGGCGTAAACATTGCCAAACTAACCGGCGACCAGGAATGGACAGTTTTTAAAAAAACGATGAAAATTCCAGACAGGGCGGTTAGTTTCAAAATATTGGCAGCAATGGCCAATGCTTCCGGCACCATGCTGATTGATGAGGTTAAGGCTGTAATGGTGGATTAAGGGAGTAGTTGACCGGGTTGATTAAGTTGGATTGAGTTCATTAAGTTAAAAAAGTAAATCCAACAAAGCATCCGTCCAATTCATAAACTATTCAACAACTTTAATCTAACTTAATCCAACTTTATAAATATATTCAATTAAAATGTTAAATTCGTATCACCATTTTGACCGATTTGTACACTAAATTTAAATTATGACGACGAGCAATGTAATGCGCGAAATTACCCCGCTGACACCAAGCGATTGCTTTACCATTTTTTCGA
>JBDUDE010000537.1:0-3485 GCA_040003105.1 Mucilaginibacter sp.
AAGATTAAAGAAATATGGCGATTAAAATCACCGATGAATGTATAAATTGCGGAGCGTGCGAACCGGAATGCCCCAATAATGCTATTTACGATGCCGGCGCTGCATGGCGTTTTTCTGACGGAACCGGACTAAAGGGATTGATCGATTTTGGCGATGGCAATACATTAAATGCAGAAGAAACACAGGCTGCATTATCTGACGACATCTATTATATAGTTCCTGATAAATGTACCGAATGTGTTGGTTTCCACGACGAGCCACAGTGTGCTGCGGTTTGCCCGGTTGATTGCTGCGTGGACGACGAAGATATACGTGAAACAAAAGAAGAATTGCTTGCCAAAAAGGAATGGCTTCACATGGGTGAGTAACAAGTTTGTTACAAATCCAAAAAGGGGAGAGTTTACCAAACTTTCCCCTTTTTTTGTAAGTTGAAACTTTAACCAATTAACCTCGTACTAAGCCTTTCAAACATGGAATACGGTATCTGTAATCTTTCTGTTATCCCCCTGCGGGCCGAAGCAAGCGATAAAAGCGAGCTGGTGTCGCAGATTTTGTTTGGGGAAACATTTGAGATTACGGAATGGAAGGATAATTGGGTCAAAATAATCACCTCGCTCGACAACTATCCCGGATGGATAGGCCGCCTGCAATTCAACATGCTGGGGCATCTTGCCTATAAACGTGTAAAACAAACGCCGCCGCCGATAACGCACAGGGCCGTGACACAGGCCTGGAAGATAAACAATAACAGCATTCTGTACCTCCCGATGGGTAGCTCGCTTTCGTTTTTAGAAGGTACCACCTGCCGCATAGGCGATGAAAAGTTTGAAATAATAGGCGAGATAGGCGAAACCGAAAATATGGCCGTAACCGCAACGTCGTTTTTAAATACGCCTTATCTGTGGGGAGGCCGCACGCACTTCGGAATCGATTGTTCTGGTTTTACCCAGGCTGTCTTTAGGTCGCAGGGCGTTAATCTACTGCGCGATGCCCGGATGCAGGAGGGGCAGGGTTATGCTATAAACTCATTGCACGATTCCAAACTGGGCGACCTTGCCTTTTTTGAGAATGCAGAAGGAGCAATTGTACATGTTGGAATTATGCTGAATAACGAGAAAATTATCCACGCGTCCGGTAAAGTAAAGATTGACGCTATTGACGAAAAAGGCATCTTCTCGGACGAATTGAAACGATACACCCACAAACTGACCACGATTAAAAGGATGTTTTAACTGCCGAAATCAACTTCCCAAACAATTGCTTTTTTATCATCACTAACCGACAATAGCTGATTGCCGTTCCACGCCAGTTTGTTTATCGACAACTGGTGGCCCGCATATCCTTTTTCGCGGCTGATGTTTTTATAAAGTTTGAAATCATCTGCTCCCCAAATTTTAATGCTTTTATCCATGCTGCCCGTAGCGAAGTAAGGTTGTTCGGGATGAAAGGCGATGCTGTTTACCGCAAATAAATGGGCAGGGATATTGTGCAAAAGGTTGTAAGTAACAGCATCCCAAATTTTAACCTGCGCATCGCGTCCACCCGATACAAGGTAGCTGCCATTTGGTGCGTATTGCAGTGAAAACACCGACATGGTATGCCCATGGAGGGTTTTCAGCAGCGAATAATCTTCCAAATCATAGATGTGAATTTGATTGTTTCTGCAACCAAAGGCGACCTGTTTTTCATCAGGCGATATAGCGATGCACCTGACGGTATCGTTTGAAACTTTAAGGGTGTGCAGTAATTCAAAGGTCTCCATACTCGAGATAGACACCGTACCATCTTCCGAGGCTACCAGCAACTCCTTCTTTTTATTTACTGACTTGATATCGAATACTGGTTTTTGATGGTGCCTTAGTGGGTTAATCAACTGCTGTTTTACAAAATCAAACACCAGTACTTCTCCGTTGCGTAACCCGGTAAATAAAAGGGGTAACCCAACCGGTCCATGTATCGCGTAAATTGAAGCCGCGACCGGGAACATCACCTTTATAAATGAATTGTCCTTCAGGCTCCATTCAACAAGTCCTTTATCGTTACCGCCCGTAAACAATATCCCCGGCTTTTGCGAAAGCTCCAGCGTAAATATAGGGTTGCCGTGGCCGGTAAGTTCTGTTTTTTTTTCTACGGTCATTGACAGTTCATAGTTAATGGTTCATAGTTCATAGTAGCTGCAATTTAGTTTATAGTTTCAAGCGGCTTGTTTTTACCATGAACTATCAACTATGAACCATGAACTATTTATGTCTTCCTTCTAAATTCTTCGCGATCTGTTCCAGGCCCAGGCCTTTTTCGCGCAGGAGTACCAATAGGTGAAAAATAAGGTCTGAAGATTCGTTTATTAAATCTGTTTCGGTTTCGGCCAAAGCCGCGATAACGGTTTCCACGCCTTCTTCGCCAACTTTTTGGGCTATTTTGTTCAGACCTTTAGTGCGCAGTTTGTTGATGTACGAACCTTCCTGCGGGTTTTCGTATCTATCAGCAACAATGGCTTCCAGCTGCAGTATAAAGTTCCGGTTATATTCTGTTTTAAAGCAGCTGCGCGATCCGGTATGGCAAGTTGGACCATCGGCTTTTACTTTTATCAGCAGGGTGTCGTTATCGCAATCAATATCGATGCTTTTTACATGCAAAAAATTGTTGCTGGTTTCGCCCTTTGTCCATAAACGGCTTTTAGAACGCGAGTAAAAAGTGACGATGTTTTCCTGTACGGTTTTATCGTAGGCTTCCTGGTTCATGTAGCCCAGCATCAGCACCTCAAGGGTTTGCTCGTCTTGTATTATAACCGGCACCAAGCCGTCTGATTTGTTGAAATCGATATTCATTTATCTTATTTTTCTTAAAACCCTTGCCTGTGTCTCCGCAGGCAATATTTGTCCGGTAATATTTTAGTTTCCTGCTTCCCACAACTTGAAATGCTGGCTGTGGAGATACAGCCAGGGGTGAATTGGTTTAAACTTCCCTCACTTCAATATTATTTGCCCTTAAAACCTTCTTCAAATCCGGTATTAATATCTCGCCGTAGTGAAATACCGAAGCTGCCAATGCGGCATCAACATTGCTTTGTTCAAATACATCTACAAAGTGTTGCATGGAACCTGCTCCGCCGGAAGCAATTACAGGGATATTTACAGCATTATTTACCTGTTTTAAAAAATGATTATCAAACCCTGCTTTGGTCCCGTCATGGTCCATTGAGGTTAGCAATATTTCTCCCGCACCACGGCTTTCGGCTTCCAATATCCAGTCCAGTGTTTCCTTTTCGGTTGGCAGCCGACCGCCGTTTAAATGCACAATGTTTTTACCTGCAATAACGCGTGTATCAACCGCTATTACTACAAATTGTACCCCAAACGCTTTTGCCAGTTCATCAATTAACGCCGGATTGCGTACTGCCGCCGAGTTAATGGAAATTTTATCCGCCCCTGCATTTAAAAGCGCATCAGCATCGGCAATTTCATTAATTCCACCGCCAATTGTGA
>JBDUDE010000545.1:0-11763 GCA_040003105.1 Mucilaginibacter sp.
TTGACTGGTATACACCGCTTGAATTATACTTATATACGCTACCCGTACCGGCCGAAGCACCCAGGTTCAATACATAAGCATTGCCTGCTGAATCAAAAACAATGTCTTTAGGAAAAGACATTGTAGCGCCTGAACCAAAAGTGCTGACATAGGTACCGCTTGAATTGTATTTGCTGATGGTATTATTGCCGCTATTGGTTACATAAACATTGCCCGAAGCATCAATACCCACGCCACGCGGGTTGTTTAAGGTAGCCCCTGTAAGTGCAGTAGCAGTGCCAAAACCAAATGTGCCTACTGCACCACCCGTATTTGTAGGCGTTAAAGTGGTAATGGCCGTGCCAACTGTGTATACCTGCGGCGTAGTATAAGCAATAATTGGAGGCGGGGGAATTAGCGTTACTGATATGGTAGTAGATTTTGATCCCGAAAACAGGCCCGTTGCCAACAAACTATAGTTATTGGTTACAGTTAAGATATAAGTACCGGGCGATAACCCAGTTGTGGACACGCTGGCGCTGTATGAAGTTGTACCCGTAGCGGTAACGGTAGCTGTGCTAACGGTAACTACTACACTTGATACGAAATTTAAAAGCGGGGCACTTGCTGTTCCTGTTACCGTGATGGTGTTGCCTATTGTGTAAGTAGACCCGGTAGCAGGAGAAGTTATGGAAACGGTTTGCGCTTTAACATCACTAAACATCAAAACCGTTAGCGCAACTGCAATAACAAGGAACTTTTTAAGGTAATTATAGCTAATAGTGGCCTTTGCCGTGCTAAAAAGGAGCGAGAAAAGTGCCCCGCATATTAAAGATTTTAATATGTAAAGTTTATTAAAATAATAAGGTTTAACGTCCGCTATCATAAATACCTAATAATAAATATTTATTGAATCGCCCTGCCCCAAATCACCCTTTCAAGCGTTTAAAAAACTTAACCCGAAAGAACTGTAACACAAAGCTACCAAGACGAAACAGCCACGTCAATCCGTTAAATGACCCAAATTTTTGTTTAAAAACACCTATTAGTTTTGCGTAAAACTACGTGAGTTGCTGTGTGAAAACACCCTATGGAAAAAATCAAAAATGCATTGTCGATGCCGGAATAGCATTTTCGAAATAATTAAATGTAATTTCAACAGGTGATAATCAATCAGATTATTAAAAGTTTAAACATTAAATATTAATCATATTATTTTATATAAAATTATAAGTTCACAAATGCTAACTATGCAAATTTATTTTGTCAAGTCCTTCTTGTTTGTACATTTACCATAACCTTATATCCATCAATTAAAATGAAGAATTCACCACTGTTAATAGCCTTACTTGCAACTTTCTTTTTCGGATGCAGGGATGACGTCAAAAAAACGGTAAACGAACAACAAACCGACACAACTGCTACAGCCCAGCCTTCGAAAAATACGGGGCACAACATACTGAGTTTTGAGAACCCCGTCCGCATTGCCAATTCTGATTATGTGATGTACCCATTAGCAATAAAAAGTGATGAAAGTGGCGGGCTGATAACAAAAAGTTCGGGCCGTAATGCAGCCCAAATTTGGAACTTCGCGTTTTATAACACAGCTACGGGCGAATATCATTTACTGGATAATACACGAAAAATGCTGATAGGCACCGATGATGCATCTACACAGGATGACGTAAATATACCCGCCGGGAAAATTGTGCTTACAGATAGCCTTATCTTTTATTCGGTTAGGGTAACGGACTTCAATAAGGATGGGGAATTGACCTACAGCGATCCCGAATATCTTTTTGCTTCGGATAAAAATGGCATGAATTTTAAACAGGTATCGCCCCCCAATTTAAATGTAACCAGTTGGCAGGCGATAAAAAATACCGGCAAGCTATTGATTCAAGCCGTTGCCGATGTTAACAACGACAAGAAATTTGATGAAGACGATAAGGTAATTCCTTATGTATACGATTTAAAGACAGGCAAGCTAAGCCAGGTTTTTAAGGAAAATTTTTTAAACAGCACCGGCAAGCTTTTTGAAAAGCATTGGGCGGAAAAAAAATGAACAGGTTAAGTTTTGACAACTTTTAAAAAGTTGTCAAAACTTACAATCCTCCTAATTCCGAAATCGAAACGGCGAAGCCTTCTTGAACACCATCGAAAAACAAACAATAGTGAAAAATTCCGGCTTCCGAAATTATTACATATGTATCGCCCTATTCTCCGTAGCCGCCAAACAAGCTTCGCGCATAGCTTCGGTATAGGTTGGGTGGGCATGGCTCATACGCGAGATATCCTCGGCAGATGCACGGTATTCCATGGCAACTACTGCTTCGGCAATCATATCCGCAGCGCGGGGGCCAATCATGTGCACACCTAATATTTCGTCGGTTGTGGCGTCGGCCAATACTTTAACAAAGCCGTCCAGATCGCCGCTGGCACGCGCACGGCCACTCGCTCTGAAGGGGAACGACCCGGTTTTATAAGCAACGCCTGCTGCTTTCAATTGTTCTTCGGTTTGGCCAACAGCGGCAACCTCCGGCCAGGTGTAAACTACACCCGGGATTAAGTTATAATCAATATGCGGTTTTTGCCCGGCAATAATTTCGGCAACAAGGGTGCCTTCATCCTCTGCTTTGTGGGCAAGCATGGCGCCTTTTATCACGTCGCCAATGGCGTAAACGCCTTTAACGCTGGTTTCCAGATGCTCGTCAACTGTTATTTTGCGGCCGCGTTCTTCAACAGTCAAGCCAATTTTATCCAAACCTAAGCCATCGGTATAAGCAATCCGGCCCACGGCAACCAGGCAATAATCGCCTTTTAGCTCTTTCTTTTCGCCTTTCGGCTCGTCAAAAGTTACGGTTACTTCTTTACCTTTTACGCTGGCGCCGGTTACTTTGTGGCCCAGGTAAAATTCCATGCCAAGTTTCTTCAATACCCTTTGCAGTTCGCGGCCAAGGGCTTTATCCATAGTTGGGATAATGCCATCCATAAACTCGATAACCGATACTTTTGAACCCAACCGCGCATAAACCGAACCCAGTTCCAGGCCGATAACCCCGCCGCCAATTAATACCAAATGCTTCGGTATTTCTTTAAGTGATAATGCCTCGGTCGAGGTGATAATGCGTTTCTTATCTATCTTAAGAAACGGTAACGCCGATGGTTTCGAACCGGTAGCTATAATAACATTGGTAGTGGTCAGTTCGGTTGCAGTGCCATCAGCTTTGGTTACGGTGATGGTATTTTTGTCTTTAAAAGAACCAACACCGGTATGTACGTCAATTTTGTTCTTTTTCATCAGGAAGGCTATGCCGCTGGTATTGGCATCAACCACTTCCACTTTACGTTTTATCATCTGTCCGAAATCAACCCCAAGGTTTTCAACTTTAATGCCATGACCGGCAAAAGCATGGGCGGCATTGTGGTAATGTTCGGATGAATCGAGCAGGGCCTTTGAGGGGATGCAGCCCACATTAAGGCAGGTACCACCCAAAGTATTGTATTTTTCAATAATAGCAGTTTTTAAACCCAGTTGGGCACAACGTATAGCGGCCACGTAGCCACCAGGGCCCGAACCGATAACGATAACATCATATTGCATAAGCTTGTATTTGTTAAGAGGCGCAAAGTTAAACTTTTTAGTTCATGGTTCATAGTTCATGGATCATAGACTGTGGTATTAGTTAGTAGCAGTTACAGCGGGTAGGGGCAGCCGTGGCAATCTTGCCCATTGAACAGATGTTACTGCTACTTATAAACTGCCACTACCAACACTACTTTTCCTCTCCGGCCATGAACTATGAACCATCAACCATAAACCCTCTGTAATAATATAATTACATTTACCCGAAAGCAATTCAAAGCCAAATAGTTATTCTATTTTTCACCTGTGTTCTGTTGCATGCCGACACATGCTGGTAAATGTCTATTTAAATAAACTCAAATGAAACCGTTTGTACTTACATTTATTTTACTCTCAGCTTTAGTACGCACCGCTTACGCACAAAACGACCCCTATGAAGGCATTATCCCTGCACCGGCATCGCTGGTAAAAACAACGGGCACTTTTGCTTTCGGCAAACTTACTGTTGTAAAAGCTGATAAGCCAAAGGATAAAGCAGTTGAATTATTTAAAGATTTTTTGCTGAATAATCGGGGCTTAACAAGCAAGGTGATAAAATACAGCCCGAAAACAAAAAGCGGCGGCACTTCTGTTATACTTACCTCGCGCGGCGCCGAAAGCCTGCCTGCGGAGGGGTATAAGCTAACCATTACCCCGCGTAAAATTACCGTTGTTGGCAAGGGCGCTGGGTTATTTTACGGCATCCAAACGCTGATTCAGCTTTTCCCGGTTGATAAAAGCGTTGCCGCAAACCTGCCCTGCCTGGTGATAAATGACGAACCGCGCTTTGGCTACCGCGGGATGATGCTCGACGTATCGCGGCACTTTTTTAATGTGGCACAAGTGAAAAAAGTTATTGATTTAATGGCTGCCTATAAACTTAATAATTTTCACTGGCACCTGGTCGACGGGCAGGGCTGGCGTATTGAGATAAAAAAATATCCAAAGCTAACCGAAGTAGGCGGCACCCGCCAGCAAACCATGTTCGGCACCAACCGCGACTGGCCCGACGGACAGCCCTATACCGGTTTCTATACGCAGGCCGACATACGCGGCGTAGTTAAATATGCCGCTGACAGGTATATCAACATAGTGCCGGAAATAGAAATGCCCGCCCACTCAGATGCCGCGTTGCGTGCTTATCCGGAGCTGATGTGCACACCCGATACCTCCGTTAAAAATCCAGCCCGTACAGCCGGAATTTACTGCCCTACCGAAGAGACTTTTACCTTTTTGGAAAATGTGCTTACAGAAGTAATGGCGCTTTTTCCCAGCAAGTACATTCATATAGGGGGCGACGAGGCCAACAAACAGCCATGGAAAGAATCTGCCTTTTGTCAGGCGCTGATGAAACAGCTAAACCTGAAGGATGAAAAAGAGTTGCAAAGCTATTTTATACAGCGGATGGAAAAGTTCATCAACTCCAAAGGCCGCAGCATTATTGGTTGGGACGAGATTTTGGAAGGGGGCCTGGCCCCAAATGCAACCGTAATGAGCTGGACAGGCGAACAGGGCGGCATAGCTGCAGCGCAGCAAAAACACAACGTAATTATGACGCCGCAAACAACCGGCCTGTATTTCGACCATTATCAGAGCCGTTCGCCATTGGAACCGGTATCGTTTGGTCGCTATGCTGAATTTTCAGAAACCTACAACTATGAGCCTATACCCAAAGTATTAACAGCTGATGAGCGCAAATACATTGTAGGCGTGCAGGGCAATTTATGGACAGAATATGTACCGACCGTTGCAAAATTACAATACCAGATTCTACCACGGATTTTCGCCCTATCGGAAATTGCTTGGAGTAAACCTGAAAATAAAGATTACAAAAGCTTTTCGGAGGTACGCCTGGCCAAACATTTTGAACGGCTTGACGCTATGCGTTACAACTACCGTGTGCCAACTGCATTTGAAGTTATTGACACCATGATGATAGGCGCACAGTTCACTATGGCGCCCAAAACCGCTGTGCCCGGCGCGGGGATTGTTTACACCCTTAACGGCCGCGACCCACTGGATACTGATTTGGGCTATGAATCGCCCATTGCATTTAATATCCCCGCTGGCGAAAAACGTGTTTTTAAAACCGTGGTAATTACGCCTTCGGGCCGACGGAGCTTGCCTACCAGCACCGTTATGTATAACCAGGCCCCGGTTGCAGCTGCTGATTATACCGGCAACAGCGTGGGATTAAAGTTTACCTTAATAAAAGGTAGTTTTACATCACCCGACCAGCTTGACTATGCACCAAAAGATACAACCGGTATAGCCAAAACACTGGAGACTGCCGAATTCAGAAAAACACGGCCAACGGCGGGCATAATTTACGAGGGTTATATCGCTATTCCTGTTGATGGGGTGTACAACTTCTCATCCGCCAGTTATACCGATACCCAACTATTTATCGATGATAATAAAATAGCGGATAACGAAGGTGCATTATCGCTATTGAAAGGCTATCATAAAATTAAAGTGAAGAACTTTTACACCGCCCCTGTGCCGGGCATACGCCGCAGGGGCAACTCTGCAATACGTGTTTATATGATTGCGCCGGGAACAATGGATAAAAAGTTGATTACCGGGGATGTACTTTACAATTAATGAACAAAGCACAAAAAGTTTACAAAAGTTTACACAATTACGAATCATAAATAGATAAATATTTACAAATCAACTATTTGTAAAAAATACAAAGTTTACACTTTCTGGGCGGGAGGGCACCAAGACAAAAGCCAAGGGCCACACCTTTCGGCGCAGCCCTGGCAGACTTCAGAATCCCTAATTATTACTGAAGCTTTGCCCTGAATATTTTATGTATTGAACCTTTGTAAGCGAAGATGTAAGTATAATCCAATGTCTGCTCAACGCCACCCATTATATACCCATCCGGCAGTTTATGGCTTTTAAATGTAACCCCGCTATCGTGCGACAGGTTTAAGCTGGTTGCGCCATATATCACTTCGCTATCACCTTTCGTTTTTACTACATACGAAGGCTCGTCGCTTATTTTTGTCCACGATGTGCCCTGGTTAGTTGTTTTGTAAAGGCGCTGATCTGACGGCGCAGTGCTGTTTGAGTTTGAATTAAACTGGCAGAATATGGTGTAGCCTGATGATGTTAAGAAATCCAGATAGTCGTTGCCATAAAAATACAAACCTGTACGTCCTGTGGTTGCGTTCCAGGTTTTTCCCTGGTTGGTTGAATTGTAGAATATTTTATCGCCACCAGGGAAATTGTTGCTTATGTCGACGCCATAGTAATATTTTCCATTAGCATCGGCAGTTATATAGTCGATAATACCCGGCGCAGTTACGTTGTCCTTAGTCCAGGTTGTACCACCATCGGCCGAGGTATACAGGGTTTGTTTGTTTTCAGGCGAAGGCGGGCTCAACAGTGTAATCGTATTTCGGCGTGCTAATATCCCTGTAAAACTCATCAGCGGTTTGGCAGCATCCGGAACCAGCTTGGTCCAGTTTATACCATTGGTTGATTTTGCTACCCCCTGGCTGGTAGTTATAAAAAATGCACCGTTGTCGGCTGCCAGCTTGTTTAGTGTAAGCGATTGGCTCATATCGAACGGCAACTTGTTGTAAACGCTGGTGTAAACTAAACCGTCGCCTGTGTAATACAAGTATTGTGAGTGCGGGCCTCCGGTAAACAGCATTTTATTTGTGGTAGCGATGGATACAGATGTATTTACATCACGTATCGAACCTGTAAAGCCTACGTCAGTCCAATCGCTGGGCGTAACCACTGCATCTATAGTAAAATCACCGGCCGATACGGCATCGGCGCCTTTAACCGCCAAAGTAAGGTTACCCGTTGTTGCACCCTGCGGCACCTCCACTGTTAATTGCGTAGCGGTTGCAGTTTTTACAGTAGCTGCTTTGCCGTTAAATTTCACGACATTCTGTGCAATAGTCGGGCTAAAGTTTGTACCTGTAATAGTTACTATATCGCCCGGCTTACCGTTTTTAGGCGTAACTGATGTTATCGTAGCGGGAAGTATATAGGTAAATGTTGGTCCATTGCCGGTTTCGCTGTTTCGAACTTTAACTGAAACAGTACCAGTCGACCCGGATTGCGGGGCAGAAACTATCATTTTGGTACCGGTAGCCGAGATAACAGTAGCGGCAACACCGTTAAATTTAACAATATCATCGGCTATAATTGTGCTATAATTGGTGCCGTTTATTATTACGGAATCGCCGCTGCGGCCTTCTATAGGACTAATGCTTTCGATGGTTGGCCTATCGGCAACCGGGGTTGGGTCGGTAACATCTGTTTTGGGTTTAGTAACTGCTGTGTAAAAGTTAAATACAAATGAGCCTGACGATTCAAAAACGCGGCCTGTGGCATCGGTAAATTTAATATCCCATCTAACCCTGATACTGCTGTCATCTATTTTTACCTCTATAAACCCTGATAAAGCGAAATACGTGTTACCTGAATTAAAATAAGACACATAGGTTTGCACCGGGCCGCCGCCACCACCTGCGCCCAAAGTTATCTTTCGGGTGCCAGGGTTTGCCGATGTGCCTGTTTTTTTGGTTAAATCCTGCGTGCCTGTTTTAAGGTCGTTTAAAAAAAACACAAGCTTATCGCCTGCCGGGTTTAGCGTTGCGGTAGTTTTCAAAGCCTTTACCGGGTCGCCATCGCTTGAGTAATAAGTTGCCACCAATCCCGGTTCATCAATTATAAAATCGTTCCCATCAATTTTAGCCGTCATTGATGTCTTTGGCTTTGCCGGGGTAGGCGCTTTCTTTTCCTTTTTACAGGAACTTACCACTGCAAGCAACAATACAACTATTACAAACGCTTTTATGCTGGCTTTCATGGGTTCCGGGTATGAGATTATTTTAGGCTCAAAACTCAGCTATTAAAAGCACGTCATCAATACTACATATGTGGTATATTTAAGTGCGTACTGGCACCGATAGTTGGTGATTTCCAAATTCGGGTTTCCGATTTTGACTGGGAATATTCAGCCTTTTAACCAGGGAACCGCTTTTTTTAATAAATACGGCTTTATCCATAGCGATGGGTTTTAAAAGCCATCGCTATAACGCAAAAGCCCCGGCAACACTGCCGGGGCTCTCTGTATATCGAATTAATAATTTCCCTGAATCGGCGAAATCAAAAAACTATTCTTCCACCAAATGGTCGCCGGTAACGGTTTCTTTTATTTTACCCTCAAGTTCGTCCATCAGTTCAGGGTTATCCAGAATAAGTTGCTTAACGGCATCGCGGCCCTGGCCCAGGCGGGTTTCGCCATAGCTAAACCATGAACCTGCCTTCTTGATGATGTTGTGCTCAACACCCAAATCAATAATTTCGCCGGCTTTGGAGATGCCTTCGCCAAACATGATATCAAATTCTGCTATACGGAAAGGCGGAGCCACTTTATTTTTTACAATTTTTACTTTAACGCGGTTACCTGATACTTCGTCGCTATCTTTTATTTGCGATATACGGCGCACATCCAAACGTACCGATGCATAAAACTTAAGCGCATTACCGCCGGTGGTAGTTTCAGGGTTACCAAACATAACGCCAATTTTATCGCGCAGTTGGTTGATAAAAATGCAGCAGCATCCTGTTTTGCTGATGGTACCGGTTAATTTACGCAATGCCTGCGACATTAAACGTGCATGCAAGCCCATTTTCGAGTCACCCATTTCGCCTTCAATTTCGGCCTTGGGAACAAGGGCCGCAACCGAGTCGATAACCAGGATATCAATAGCGCCTGAACGGATAAGGTTATCCGCGATTTCAAGCGCCTGTTCACCATTGTCAGGTTGCGATATCAGCAGATTCTCTACATCGACACCCAGTTTTTTAGCATAAAAGCGATCGAACGCATGCTCAGCATCAATAAAAGCAGCAATGCCCCCTTTTTTCTGCGATTCGGCAATGGCATGAATAGCTAAAGTGGTTTTACCCGATGACTCCGGGCCGTATATTTCAATAACACGGCCTTTTGGCAAACCGCCCACACCAAGGGCAATATCCAGACCCAAAGAACCGGTTGAAATAACTTCGGTTGGCTCAATAACGGAGTCGCCCAGCTTCATGATGGTGCCTTTTCCGTACGATTTTTCCAGTTTATCTAATGTTAACTGTAATGCTTTTAATTTATCTGAACTGCTCATCTTAAAAATTGTATGAAACAAATGTAAATAACATTTTTTATAAATGCTAATATTTTTAGTAATTATTTTTTATTGAATGATTTGGCTTAGCTTTCAATATTACCAGGGATAAACTTAGCCAACATAATCAACTTAATCAATCATTGTTATCAACACTTCTTTTCTTCAACTCTTTACTAATCTTATTTAACGCATTTCTCTTTTTCAATTCCTTCGCTTTTTTTACCTTCAGCGCCTCTGTCTTTAATAAAAATGTTTCAGTATGTGTTTGCTCATAATATTTACAAAACCAGCTGATGGGGCAAATCTCACACTTAGGTGTGCGGGCAACACATATATAACGACCATGCAATATCAACCAATGGTGCGCCACGGCCAGCGTATCCCTGGGTAAAAATTCAACCAATTGCTTTTCAACGGCCAGTGGCGTGCGGGCATTAGTGGTTAACCCTATCCTGGCCGACACCCTGAACACATGCGTATCCACAGCAATAGCCGGCGCATCAAACACTACTGACGAAATAACGTTCGCCGTCTTCCGCCCCACGCCGGGCATCTTCTGCAAATCATCTATGGACGATGGCACCTCGCTGTTAAAAAGCTCAACCAGCACTTTGGCCATGCCCACCAAATGTTTGGCTTTATTATTAGGATAGCTTACACTGCGGATATAGGTAAAAACTTCATCAGCAGTTGATGCAGCCAGCGACTCGGGGGTAGCGTAGCGCTCAAATAAAGCAGGCGTTACCTGGTTAATGCGCTTATCGGTACATTGCGCCGAAAGTATAACCGCCATCAGCAACTGGAATGCATTGCCATAATGCAGCTCCGTTTCGGCATCCGGCTGATTTTTTGAAAAATACTCTACGAAGTGGTGATAACGTTCTTTTCGGGTCATGTATTAGTTCATAGTTGATGGCTCATAGTTCATAAAAAAAACGCTGAACCTCGCTGCAAATAACCACAAAATACCATGAACTATCAACCATGAACTATGAACTTGCAAAAAATAGAAAGGTTCACAAACCATAGACCATTTTATACAAAACAGCTATGGCCCGTGAACCAGTGAGGCAGACAGTACTGCTAACGTAAGCTCCTCGAATGGTCGAGAATGTGGTGAATTGTTTGAACTTTAGGGCTTTTTTTCAGCAGGTCCAAATCAGCACGAAGTGAATGATAAAACATTAACTCGTCGCCTTCCAGATTCTCCTGTAATTCCTCGTTCACCATGGCTTTGTCAGTCAGTAAATTTAAAGTCGTTGTAAAAGTTTCATCCATAAGCGGTCTCAAAATTTTAGGTTTTACAGTTACTAAACGAAAGCTTAAATATAATATTTTATCAAGATGAAAATTAAATGAAATTTATTTTTTTTCGCCTGAATGTCAGGGGATTCCGGCGGGTAGAAAAGGAAAGCTAAAAAGCATAAAAAAACAGGTATACGGCCCGGAAACGAACTTTATACCTGTTAACTATCTTAATCAAAACCTCCTTCTTTCGGACTTTTCCGACTTCCGGACTTTCGGACTTCCCCTAATTCTTCAGACTCATCTCCTTACTTTGCATCATTTTACGCAGATTATTGAGCGCATAACGCATGCGGCCGAGGGCGGTATTGATACTAACATCGGTGATGTCAGCAATTTCTTTGAAGCTCATGTCGCCGAAATGGCGCATAATTAAAACTTCTTTTTGCTCGGCAGGTAAAAGGTGAATTAATGTTTTCAGGTCGCGGTAGGTTTGCTCCCTTACCATCTTGTCTTCGGTACTTTCGTCGTAATTGCCTAATACTTCGAAGATGTCAAAGTCGTCGCCGTTGCTAATCATCGGTGCGCGCTTTTCGCGGCGGAAGTGGTCAATTACCAAATTGTGGGCAATACGCGTTACCCATGGTAAAAACTTACCTTCTTCGTTATATTTTCCTGCTTTTAAGGTATTTATCACCTTAATAAAGGTATCCTGAAAGATATCCTCAGCGAGGTATTCGTCTTTAACAAGCAAAT
>JBDUDE010000228.1:0-3479 GCA_040003105.1 Mucilaginibacter sp.
TAATTGTTGATACATACGCATTGCTGCCAATTCCAATCCCTGTTAAGTGCTTTTGCAGCTTTTGCGTTATGCGATTAGCTGTATCCTCATCCCTCGCAAAAGCAAAAACCGATGGCCCGGAACCGCTGATGCCAAAGCTTACCGCACCCAGCTCCATCGCCATTTCACGCATTTTGTAAAAATCCGGTATCAGCATGGAGCGCACCGGTTCAACCAAAATATCTTTCATACTGCGGCCAATCAGGTCAATATCGTTCATAAACAAACCGCTCACCAAACCTGCAATATTGCCCCATTGAGTAACAGCGTCTTTCATTTGGATGTTTTTGCGGATAATCTGCCGGGCCTCGCGGGTCGGTACATCCACATCGGGGAACACGATGGCGCAATATAAACCCGCCGGGTGGGGCAGCCTTACAACATCCAATGGCTCGTAACTGCGTATCAGCACAAAGCCACCAAACAGGGCAGGGGCAACGTTATCGGCATGTCCATGGCCACAAGCCATTTCCTCGCCTTTCATGGCAAATGGCAGGAGGTTTATCGGGTCGGTATCATCACCCAAAAGGGTTTTAATAGCAAACAAGCCCGCCACCGTACTTGCCGAGCTTGAGCCCAATCCGCTGCCGATAGGCATTTTTTTATGCAGTTCAATGTCCAGCCCAATATCGGCACGACCAATACTATTTAAATAATGCTGCACGCTTACACTCACGGTATTTTTTGCAGGGTCCATCGGCAGGCGACCATCATCACCAGTAATTTTGCTGATGGTGATGCCGGGCGTATTGGTAGCGCGCATTATTACCTCGTCGCCGGGCTCATTAACGGCAAAGCCCAAAACGTCGAAGCCACAAACCACATTGGCCACGGTAGCTGGGGCGAAAACCTGAATACTTTCGGCTATTAATTTGTTGTCCATTATTGTGCTGACTGTAAGCTCATTTATATTGTTGATTTCCATGATTACGCTCCCACATTTATTAAATCTGCAAATACGCCCGCTGCGGTCACTTCTGCGCCTGCGCCGGGACCTTTTACAACCAGCGGCCGTTCGCGGTACCTGTCGGTGGTGAATGATATAATATTATCACTTCCCGACAAGGTAAAGAAAGGGTGACTCTCATCCACCATTTGCAGGGTAATTGCTGCTTTGCCATCTTCCAGTTTACCAATGTACCTTACCACTTTATTTTCTGC
This sequence comes from Mucilaginibacter sp., assembly GCA_040003105.1. GTDB lineage: Bacteria > Bacteroidota > Bacteroidia > Sphingobacteriales > Sphingobacteriaceae > Mucilaginibacter. The sequence goes on from JBDUDE010000228.1 coordinate 1,201, forward strand.
AGCTGCCTTTGCTTTCAGTTTTGCAAAAAATGCGTCTTCCGCTTTTAATGCCGCATAAAAATCATCAACAGTTTGGGCGTCCAAACAGGCTTGCGGCAGCATGTTTTCAATATGCACATCGGCTTCTTCCATAGGGTAACCGGCATCGCGGGCAAGTATTAATATCTTGCGCATAAAATCTTTGCCACTTAAGTCATCACGCGGGTCGGGTTCGGTGTAGCCTTTTTCCTGGGCTTCTTTTACCACATCGTGAAAGTTGGCATCGCCTTTAAAATTATTAAAGATAAATGAGATAGTGCCTGATAATATCGCCTCAATTTTTGCAATCCTGTCGCCACTGTTCATTAAGTCTTTTAGGGTGCGAATGATGGGCAAACCTGCTCCCACGTTTGTCTCATAAAAAAAGTCGACACCATGCTGGTACGCGGCATCGTGAAAAGTTTTGTACTGCTTGTAAGATGCCGAGTTACCTATTTTATTGCAGGTAATCAGGGAGATGTTCGATTTAAAAACCTCTTCGTAAAACTCAACCGGTTTTGGGCTGGCGGTGTTGTCAATAAAAACGCAGTTGGGCAGGTTCATGCTTTTCATGCGGGCAACAAATTCCTTCAAATCGGCAGGTTGGTTTGATGCCTGTAGTTCATCCTGCCAGCTGTCGAGCGATATGCCATCAGCATTAAATATCATTTTTCGGGTATTGCTGATGCCTGCAATTTTCACCTGTATCCCGTTGTGTTCCTGCAAATAAGCGCTATGTGCATTCAGTTGTTTAAACAAAGTTTGGCCGATGTTGCCGGTGCCCAGGCAAAAGGCGTGCAGGGTTTTGGTCAACTGGGTAAAGAATCCATCGTGTACGGCATTTAGCGCTTTAGCCAAATCATGTGCACCGATAATTACCGAAATATTATACTCCGACGAGCCCTGTGCAATAGCCCTTACATTTACCCCGTTACGGCCAAGTGCATGGAACAGCTTGCCCGATACGCCGGGCGTTTGCTTCATGTTTTCGCCTACGATAGCAATAATTGCAAGGTTTTCTTCAATTACCACTTCGTCCAGCTTTTGGGCTTGCAGCTCCAATTCAAATTCCTGCTGAATTAAGTGGCGTGCCTTTTCGGTATCACCCGGCTGCACGGCGAAGGTAATACTGTGCTCTGATGATGACTGGGTAATCAATATGATATTGATTTGCTCCCGCGCCAGTAATGAAAACAGCCTGCCGCTAAAACCCGATTTGCCCACCATACCGCTGCCTTCCAGGTTTATAATGCTGATATTATTGATGGAAGAAATACCCTTAATCGGCAGGTTCGATGGCTTGCAATCGTGGCGGATAAATGTGCCCTCAAATTCCGGTTTAAAAGTGTTTTTGATAACGATAGGTATCTTTTTCAAAAATGCCGGTATCATGGTGGGCGGATAAATAACTTTGGCGCCGAAGTAGGATAGTTCCATTGCTTCGGTATAGGTTAATTCAGGCAGACTGAACGCCTTTTTAACCATACGCGGGTCGGCGGTCATCATGCCGTTAACATCGGTCCAGATCTGTATTTCCTGCGCATTTAAGGCCGAGCCCAATATGGCTGCAGTATAATCGCTGCCGCCGCGACCGAGGGTGGTTACCTGCCCCGCGTTGTTGGCGGCAATAAAGCCGGTTACAAATAGCATTTTATCGCTGTGTTCCTGCTGAAAGCCCCGGATAAGCTGTTCAGTCAGTTCGATATTTACCTTTGCCTGCCCAAACGAGCTATCAGTCCTGATTAATTCCGACGCATCCACACAATGCGACTGCGGGAAATGCTGCGCCGCAATTTTGCAAATCATCAGGGTGGAGCAGCGTTCGCCAAAGCTAAGTACCTGGTCGCGGGTTTTGGGGGTAAGCTCTTGCAGGGTAAATATGCCCTGCAGCAAATCCTCCAGCTGGTTGAAAAATATTTTAAGGCGGGTAAACGCGGGATTTTGGTTTTGAACGCTAAGCAAAGCCTTCACCACGTCAAAATGGCGTTTTTCTAACTCGGCAAGCGACGCTGTAAATTCAACGCCGTTTGCGGCGCCCTCGGCCATTGATACCAATAGGTTGGTTACCCCGCTCATGGCTGACAGCACAACTACCGGCTTTTCGCCTTTATCGACTTCGGCCTTCAAAATGTTTAGTAAGGTTTGGATGCTTTGAACAGAGCCTACGGAAGTACCGCCAAATTTTAAAATTTTCATCATTAGTTATTAAAACAAAACGCCTTCCCCGTTTCGGAGGAAGGCGTTCATGTGGTTTTTATGTT
>JBDUDE010000931.1:0-3475 GCA_040003105.1 Mucilaginibacter sp.
CACGCTTAAAAAGATGCGTGAGTTTGCCAAACCGGGTATTTCAACAAAACAACTTGACGAGTACGGCGGCGAATTGCTGGCACAAATGGGCGCGCGTTCAGCACCGTTGTTAACCTATGGTTTCCCCGGGCATACCTGTATCAGCATTAATGAGGAAGTTGCGCACGGCATGCCATCAGTAGATAAAATCCTGCAAGAAGGCGACCTGGTCAACATCGATGTATCGGCCGAATTAAATGGCTATTGGGCCGACAATGGCGGCTCGTTTGTATTGGGCCAGGATATCCACGGCCATGGAAAACTGGTAGAAGCATCGAAAGAGATATTGAGGAAGGCGATAAGTAACATTAAAGGTGGTGTCCGGATATCAGAGATAGGCAAGTTAATAGAGACTGAAGCCCGAAAAGCCGGCTACACCGTAATTAAAAACCTGACCGGCCATGGCGTTGGCCGCAGCCTGCACGAAGAACCCCACGAGATAGCCAACTACTGCGACAGGTATAACACTTCGCGCTTTAAAAAGAATTCGGTGGTAGCAATAGAGACATTCATTTCAACACGGTCGACAATTGCCGATACCCAAGCCGATGGCTGGACGCTAACCGGTAACAAAGGTGGTTTTGTTGCGCAGCACGAGCACACCATTATGGTAACCGGCGGTCAGCCGGTGATATTAACAGCGCAGAACGGCATTTGGGATTAAACTTCCTTGAATTTACAATCTTCACTTCCCTTTTTTTAGTTCCTTTCTTTTTTTATTTTGGATTGTAATTTTAAAAAGGGCACCAGTTTTGCGGCAAGAGAAGACAGGCCGTTTTTAATCCAATTTTTTTTCAATGTTTGCTCTTTGGCCAAAATAACCCGGCCATCTTCTATTTTTACTAACAAGGTTGGCGAAATCATTCCGTCATATAATTCTAAAAGCTTAAATATGCCCATGTAATTATTGATGTGTTGGAGGTTCATTTCATAAACACCTTTGATTGTTCTTGCATCAACGTGATGCCCGCCTTCACGGACACGTTGTTCCACACGGAATTTGCAAGCCCTTACATTATCCAGGCATAAATAATTCAGTTGCAGCTGGTAGCCGTGCCGCTCAAAGCGGTCAACATATTTCCAATAGTCGGGATGTGATAAAGGGGTTTCTAATACAAAGTGACTTTTAGCAGCAATAGCTGCCTCCATAGCCGATTCTAAGCTTACTTCCATCAAACGGGTTGCCTTAGCCGTTAACTCATCCGAAGAGAGATTAACAGTGCGGAGCTGTTGTTCAAATGCCGTCCTTGTTTTATCCCGATCGAACGACACGATGCCTTCAAACGCCAAAGGCAATAAAGATGCAATAAAAGTTGATTTCCCGGCGCCATTTGGCCCGGAAATAACCAATAGCGTTGGCTTAGAATAGTCCATTTTTTAACCGGAAAGCCACTGCCTGCGCTTTTGTTAATTTCCTAATCAATTTCGATTTCAAAATGGCGCCATCATCAATCACTTCCTGTATTTCGATACGCCCGTCCGGAAATTCCCGATAGGCCTGACCTTCTGGCAAATCGCCGGAAAGGATAAGGAAAGGCAGGTTATTGTCCAGGTTCTTTTGTCTTAGCGCCCTGGTAACTTCCGAAACCCTTTTATCCTGTAAAGCTATTTCTGTTTCTAACGCTGTCATAATTACCTTTTTTGTACCAAATTAGGCAGGAATTTTCAAAGTTTAAATATACGCAAAACCGACGGTCTTTGCAAGCTTTAAGGGTGCCTGAGGTAGGTTAAGCGCCCCGCTTAACCGCAAATATTTCCTGTAAAAGGATATAACGAAAAAGATAAAACAAATTCAATCTGCGGTCTCAAAATGCTGCCGCAACTTTTCTTCTTCCAGATCCAGCAGTTCAAATTGATGTTTGATCAGTTCGTCGCTAATGTTTTCTTTTTTATTAAGGGTGAGGAGCAGGGCACGCTGCTCTTTTAATAAATGTGCCATCACTTTCCTGTAATCTTTATAAAAAGCTTCAGCGCGCGCTTCACTATCATCTTTCTCCCAATCCTTCAGCAGCTCCATATCTGTGTTGTAACGCAATGCCAGGCTTTTGAGCATCCCGTTGCTTTGAACGGCCTCGCCGTATTTCTCATTCAGGATGGTCAGCGACAAATGTGCCAGCTTTTTGCGCACCAGTTGCCTTTGCTGCTCCAGGGAAATGGTTAGGTCGGGGTCGGGCATGTTTACCCATTTTACAACCAGTGGCAACGTAAGGCCCTGCAGCACCAGGGTAACCAGTATCACCGTAAAAGTGATGAATAAAATCATGTCCCGGTTAGGAAATGGTTGCCCGTTGTTCAATGTGAGCGGTATGCTGAGCGCCGCCGCCAGCGAAACAACGCCCCGCATACCCGTCCAGCCCAGCATAGCAGGGGCCCGCCACCCGGGGTTGGGGTCGGCCACGGTAATGATCCTGCTCATGAATATGGTAATAATAGTGGCGCCATAGGTGCATAAAAAACGCCCGGCAATCAACACCCCGGTAATGATCAAGCTATAGTTAATGGCCGGCTTTAACCCATCGGGCCCCAGGTTCTTAATCACAACCGGTAGCTCCAGCCCAATCAGGATAAATACTATACCGTTCAGCACAAAAGCCACGGCCTCCCATACATTAATGCCCTGCAGGCGGCTGCGGTTCGACAAGAACTGGTGCCGCCGTACCGATAAAAACAGCCCGCCGCTTACCACTGCCAATACCCCCGAAACATGCAGCTGCTCGGCAGCCATATACATGGCGTAGGGGGTGATAAAGGTGAGCACCACGTCCATATTGGTGGTTGTGGGAAGCCAGCGGTGCACGGCGTAAAACGACAAGCCTACCGCTATGCCTACAGCAATGCCCAATAAAATTACCGTAAAAAAACTGCCGATGGCTGCCCCGAAGGCAAAGGTGCCCGTAAGCACCGCCGCCAGCGCAAACCGGAAAACCACCAGGCTGGACGCATCGTTCATCAGGCTTTCGCCCTCTACAATGGTTACAAAGCGTTTGGGTACTTTAATGGTTTTTAAAATGGCGCTGGCAGAAACCGCGTCGGGCGGCGAAACGATACCGCCTAACAAAAAGCCGGCCGCCAAAGTGAAGCCCGGGATAAGCGCGGCGGATACAAAAGCCACCACGCACGAGGTGATGATAACCACCGGGAAAGCGAAGCTGCTGATTACCCGTCGCCATTTCCAGAAATCCTTCCATGACGTGTTCCAGGCAGCCTCGTACAGCAAGGGCGGCAAAAAGATCACGAAAATCAAATCAGGCTGAATTTCGATACCGCGTAAAAACGGGACGAAACCTAAAGGCAAACCAACCAGTACCAAAAGAATGGTGTAGGCCATCTTTATCTTCGCGGCCAGCATAACCACGAAAAGAATAATTACCAGTAAGCAGGTATATTGTATTACGGCATGATGCATGCACCTAAAATACAAAAAATGCCCGCAATT
>JBDUDE010000632.1:0-3473 GCA_040003105.1 Mucilaginibacter sp.
TATAGGATTCTGTTTTTTTGCACGAGATTTCTATAGGGGCGTATTGCATACGCCCTCACCAAATTTGCCATTCGTTTATGGTAGCCTTGCATTTTTAGGGCGTGTACGACACGCCTCCTACGGTTATAATTCGACTGAAATTCTTTCTATAATCGTTATATTTACCTGCCCAATGTCCGTGTAATACAAATTTTATGAAATTTTTCTCTTTCGTTTTTGCAGCATTGTTTGCTGCTACTGCCGGTTATGCGCAGCTATCAACCTCAAAACTATTCGGCAACCACATGGTGCTGCAACGCAACCATCCCATACCTGTATGGGGCAATAGTGAAAAAAAAGCTCGGGTTACAGTTATTATCAACGGCCAGATGACTGCAACAAAGGCCGATGATAACGGCAAATGGAGTGTAACCCTTACGCCCATGAAAGAAGGCGGGCCTTATGTAATGAACGTAGCTTCCGGTAAAGAATTAATCTCGTATTCAGATGTAATGCTGGGTGAGGTTTGGCTCTGCTCGGGGCAATCAAATATGGAGTTTCAGTTAAAGAATGCATACGGATATAAGGCCGAGCAAAAAGTAGCTGCAAATATGCCTGTGCGGCAGTTTCATGTGCAGGATAAAATAAGTTTAACTCCCGAAAGAGAAGTTGCCGGGGGAGAATGGATAACCGCATCGGCGAATACAGTGGGCGATTTTACGGCTGTAGGCTATTTTTATGCCAAACAACTGGCGCAAAACCTGCACGTTACTATAGGGCTCATCAACAGCAGTTGGGGCGGAACTGAAGCCGAGGACTGGATGAGCCGCGAAGCCATGATGGCATCTCCGGAATTAAGTGCAGCAGCCCCAAATCTGCCGCATAACGCCGACGAATTAAGTAAACGCACAGAAAAATTGCTAAAAGCCTGGGCGTTTCATAACGGGCCTGCAGTAAATTATACAGCCAGTGATTTAGCCGCTAGCCCGGTTAATGTTTTTGACAGCTGGCAGCATGGATACGTACCCGGTGCATGGGAGTGGAACGGCAAACTGTACTCGTACCGTGGGCAGGGGTTTATGCAGCGTACGTTGGGATTGGATAGTTCTTATTCGTCTGTTAGTTCAGTTTTATCGCTCGGGCAAACGGATGCTGATATGGCGGTTTATGTAAATGGAAAGCTGTTAAATAAAGACGCCACGCCCGGTAACACACAGTTTACCGTAGCGCCAGGTACCTGGAAAGGCGGGTTGAACAGCCTGCTGATAAATTTGCAATCGGCACAAAAAAATCCATCGTGGTTTGGTATTGGGCTATACGGGAGCGGGGCAAATGATTTGAATATCCGCTTCGCTGATACCACCATTAGTCTGGCGGATGGCAACTGGCATGTGATGCCCGATTTAAGCAAGCCTTATCATTTTGATTTTTTACCCAATAACAGTGCGTTTACACTTTATAACGCAATGATAAACCCGTTAATTCCCTACGCTATAGCCGGGGTAATCTGGTACCAGGGCGAATCGAACGCCGACAGAGCCTATCAATACCGCACCGTTTTCCCGATGTTGATTAACGACTGGCGTGCAAAATGGAAAGAGCAGCTTCCGTTCCTGTTTGTGCAGATATCATCCTTCGGCACGTCACAAAACAGCAACCTCGGCAGCAACTGGGCGGAATTGAGGGAAGCGCAGAACACCGCGCTGCAATTGCCGAATACAGGAGTGGCCGTAACCACCGATATTGGCGACGCATTTAACATCCACCCAAAAGATAAAGCAGATGTTGGTTACCGCCTCGCTGCTACTGCGTTAACGCAGGTTTATCACCAGCAGGGTTTTTTCCAAAGCCCGCTGTTTGCCTCGGCCGATTTTAGTAATGGATATGCGATGGTGAATTTCAACCACGCTGAAAACGGTTTAACAGCAAAAGATATTTACGGCTACGTAAAGGGCTTCGAGCTTGCCGGCGCCGACCATAAATTTTACTATGCCCAGGCAGTCATCACCGACAAAAACAAAGTAAAGGTATGGTGCAGTGCAGTGCCCAATCCCGTTGCCGTGCGCTATGGCTGGACAAATGCGCCGCTAGATGCCAATTTATTCAGCATACAGGGGTTTCCCGTGAGCCCGTTCAGGTCAGATAATTGGGATGGGATTACGGTTGGGCATAAGTTTGAGTAAGAAAAAATAAGCAACCGATACAACATCATGTCATTGCGAGCGAGGAACGAGCGCGGCAACCGCGAACTTTACAGAGCGGCTCTGCACAGTTCGCGGTTGCCGCGCTTCGCTCGCAATGACAAATGGGATTGTTTTTTATGCAAACCAGGCCATCACCAATTCCTTATTAGGCATGGCAATATCCAGCTTCAATTTTTTACGCATCCCGCCAAGGTCGTTAAAAACCTTGTTGGGATTGGCTGCTTTTAAATCTTCTAAGGTATTAATGCCCATTTTATTTAACACGGGCACCCATTCGGCAGGTACGCCAATATGGATAAAATCATCGGCAGTAACTGTTTTTGCCTTTTTCTCAGGGCGCATCTGTGGGAAGAACAATACTTCCTGTATAGTGCTTTGATTGGTCATCAGCATAACCAAACGGTCGATACCAATACCTAAACCCGATGTTGGCGGCATGCCGTATTCCAACGCGCGTAAAAAGTCGTCATCCATCGCCATGGCTTCATCATCACCACGACCGGCAAGTACCAGTTGTTCTTCCAGGCGTTCGCGCTGGTCGATAGCATCGTTTAATTCAGAATATGCATTCGCAATTTCCTTACCGTTTACAAATAGCTCGAAACGCTCAACTAAACCTGGTTTGCTGCGGTGCTTTTTGGCCAGCGGCGTCATCTCGATTGGGTAATCGGTGATATAGGTCGGCTGTATTAAATTAGCTTCAACTTTGGCGCCGAAGATTTCATCAACCAGCTTGCCTTTGCCCATGGTATCATTTACCTCGATGCCAAGTTCTTTACAGGTTTCGCGTAATGCAGCCTCGTCCATAGCCGACACATCAATGCCGGTATATTTAAGGATGGAATCGTACATCGACAGTTTTTCGTATGGGCCGGCAAAGTTTATCTCGTTGGCGCCAACCTGAACTACCGGGATGCCGGTAACAGTGCGGGCAACAATCTCCAAACATTCCTCAACCATGGCCATCATCCAGTTATAGTCTTTGTAGGCCACGTAAATTTCCATGCTGGTAAATTCAGGGTTATGGGTGCGGTCCATGCCCTCGTTACGGAACATTTTACCAAACTCATAAACACCGTCGAACCCCGCAACTATCAATCGTTTTAAATATAGTTCGTTGGCTATGCGAAGGTACAAAGGCATATCCAGCGTATTGTGGTGCGTATTAAACGGACGTGCTGCAGCGCCGCCATGCACAGGCTGTAGTATTGGTGTTTCCACTTCCAGCCAGCCTTGCTTGTTAAAGTACTCGCGCATGCTGCTGATAACTTTTGAGCGCTTTAAAAATAT
>JBDUDE010000789.1:0-11727 GCA_040003105.1 Mucilaginibacter sp.
CAAAAGAAACAGGCTGCTGCAGCCTGGATAGTATTAATGATGCCCGCGCATTGGCTGTTGGCTACGGTTTTCCGCATTACATTTTGGATATCAGGAGTGAATTCGGTGATTTTGTTATCGATAATTTTGTTGACGAGTACCTTGCCGGTCGCACGCCTAACCCCTGCGTTTTGTGTAACACCCACATTAAATGGGAAGCGTTGCTAAAGCGTGCTGATAAGCTGGATTGCGAATTTATTGCGACAGGGCATTACGCCAACATCCGTTTACAGGATAATGGACGCTACGTAATATCAAAGGGTAAAGACGAAAACAAAGACCAATCATACGTGCTATGGGGCGTATCGCAAAAAAACCTGGCGCGAACCAAATTCCCGTTAGGTAGTTTTTCTAAGCCTGAGATACGCCAAATGGCCTTAGATATGGGCCAAATGGAGCTTGCTGCAAAAAGCGAAAGCTACGAGATATGCTTTGTGCCCGATAACGACTACCGCGCCTTTTTAAGGCATAAAGTGGAAGACCTTGAAGCAAGAGTTGCCGGCGGAAACTTTGTTTTAACTGACGGCACTATAGTAGGTAAACATCAGGGCTATCCCTTTTATACTATTGGTCAGCGCAAAGGACTGGGCATTGCCCTGGGCCATCCGATGTTTGTAACCAGCATTCAGCCTGAAACCAATACAGTAGTGCTCGGCACTGTTGATGAACTGGAACGCAAACAAGCCTGGGTTAAAAACCTCAACCTGGTAAAATATGAAACGATAACCGAGCACCTGGAAGCCATTACTAAAATAAGGTATAAAGATGCCGGCACCCAAAGCACCATTCAGCAAATGGGCGAACACATGATGGTTGATTTCCATCATTCAGTGTCAGGTATTGCGCCGGGGCAGTCTGCCGTATTTTATGAAGGAAATGATTTGCTTGGCGGCGGGTTTTTAATGTAGCGGCTTCTCTGTTTGAAGGTTGAAATGTTGTAAAGTTGGAATGTTGTTTTCTTAAATTCTTCTCAACTTTTCAACTTTGAAACATTACAACATTGCAACAATTCTCGCAACATTTCAACCTTCCAACTTTCCAACATTCCAACGTTTTTCCAAAAAACAAATTTGCGTTTCGCTTTCTTTATGTTTTATTTGCAAAAAAAACTGCTTAAATGGCTAAAAATTTACTCATTGTAGAATCTCCGGCGAAAGCCAAAACCATCGAGGGATACCTTGGCAAAGACTTTACGGTAAAGTCGAGTTACGGCCATATCCGGGATTTGGTTAAGTCTGACGATGCCATTGATGTTACTAATAACTTCAAACAAAACTACGAAGTACCAGCCGATAAAAAACAGGTGGTGAGCGAGTTGAAGAAATTAGCTAAAGAAGCAGACATGGTATGGCTAGCGTCCGATGAGGACCGGGAGGGTGAAGCCATTTCCTGGCACTTATTTGAAACATTGGGCCTTAAAGACGCCACTACCAAGCGTATCGTTTTCCATGAGATCACAAAGCCCGCCATATTACGTGCGATTGACACCCCGCGAAAAATAGATTATAATTTAGTAAATGCACAACAGGCCCGCCGGGTATTAGACAGGCTGGTTGGTTTTGAGCTTTCTCCTGTTTTATGGAAGAAGGTAAAACCATCACTTTCGGCAGGCCGTGTACAATCGGTTGCCGTTAGGTTAATTGTTGACCGTGAGCGCGAGATAAACAAGTTTAAATCGGAAGCTGCATTTAAAATAGTTGCCATATTTGGCAAAGGTAAAGATGCTTTTAAGGCCGAATTGCCCGAGCGTTTTACCAAGCAGGAAGATGCTGAAAAGTTTTTGCAGGATTGCCTCGGCGCCGACTTTGATGTGAAATCGTTAGAGACCCGCCCGGCAAAACGTTCGCCAGCTGCACCGTTTACTACATCAACGTTACAACAGGAGGCCAGCCGTAAATTGGGCTACTCGGTATCACGCACCATGCAGGTGGCGCAAAAGCTATACGAAGCCGGGCATATTACTTATATGCGTACCGATTCAGTTAACTTGTCAGATACCGCATTAAATGCTGCCGCTGCCGAAATTGTATCCGCCTGGGGCGATAAATATCATCAGCACAGGGTTTATAAAACTAAAAGTGCCAGCGCACAGGAAGCACACGAAGCCATCAGGCCTACTTATTTTAATAAGCATAGCATCAGCAGCGACTCAAGCGAGATGCGCCTATACGACCTGATTTGGAAACGTGCCATTGCCTCGCAAATGAGTGAGGCTCTTTTTGAAAAGACCACGGCAAAAATCAATATATCAACCCGTAACGAAGATTTGGTTGCTAACGGCGAGGTAATGAAGTTCGACGGCTTCCTGAAGGTTTACCTCGAATCGAGCGACGATGAAGAAGATAACCTGCAGGATGGCGAAAATGCCATGCTGCCACCATTAACCAAAGGTCAGCGACTGGCTCTACAGGAAATGTCGGCAACGGAGCGTTTTTCGCGGCCACCTGCCCGGTATACCGAGGCAAGCTTAGTGAAGAAACTGGAAGAGCTGGGTATCGGCCGACCGTCTACCTACGCCCCTACAATCTCCACGGTTCAAAACCGCGGTTACGTGGTTAAAGAAGAACGTGAAGGTAAACAACGTGCATTCCGGGTGATGACGCTTAAGGGCGATAAAATAACCAAAGAAGAAAAGGTAGAAAATACGGGCGCCGAACGCGGTAAACTTTTCCCGACCGATATTGGCGCGGTGGTAAACGATTTCCTGGTGCTGCATTTTAACGATATTGTTGATTTTAACTTTACAGCAAGTGTTGAAAAACAGTTCGACGAGATAGCCCAGGGATTGAAAGAATGGACGGATATGCTGCACAGCTTTTATACACCGTTTCATAAAGAAGTAGAGAACACCACCCAAACAGCCAACAAAGCAACCGGCGAGCGCGAATTAGGCGTGCACCCCGAAAGCGGCAAGAAAATATCGGTGCGTATTGGCCGTTTCGGTCCGTTTGTACAGGTAGGTGAAAACGCTACTGACGAAGAGCCCGAAAAACCGTTATATGCCAGCTTACGCACCGGCCAGAGTATTGAAACCATAACGATTGAGGAAGCGCTTGAGCTGTTTAAGCTGCCTAAAAAGGTTGGCATGTTTGAAGATAAGGACATGACGGTTGCCATTGGCAAATTCGGCCCCTATATTAGGCATAACAGTATTTTTGTATCGTTGCCAAAAGGTATCGACCCACTGGATGTTACCGAAGAGCGGGCTATTGAACTGATATTGGAGAAACGCCAGAAAGACGCCGACCGACTGATAAAAGCATTTGACGAGGATGCCACTATGAAAGTTTTAAACGGACGCTGGGGGCCGTATATTGAATTTGGCAAACTGAACGTTAAAATACCAAAAGATAAAGACCCGGTAACGCTTACCTACGAGGAATGCAAGGCCCTGGCCGATGCAATGCCTAAAGATGTAAAGAAAGGGCGTTTCGGCAAAGCAGCGCCGGCAGCGAAGGCCGCGCCCGCTAAAAAAGCACCTTCGAAAAAAGCTCCTGCGAAGAAGAAAGCGCCGGTTAAGAAAAAATAGATTGGTTGAAGTTGGAGAGGTTGTAAGAGATGTAAACGTTATAAAGGTTAATTTTCACAATTCCTGCAACAACCACAACCTTTACAACCCTTACAACAACTACAACTGACAATGATAAAAGACCTCCCCGATAATACGGTTAAAGATATTGCTATAGCTGTGGCGCTGGAGAAAGAAAGCGCGGAGAGTAAATTATGGTACGTTTATTTAATCAACCTAAAAAACGTGCCGATTGAAAACGTGCTGATAACATCGAAGGGCTACGGGGAAAAGGATGGCGAGCAGGTTAAAACCTCTACCCTGCGCCATATGTTCCCGTTAATTGCAGGAAACTCGTTTAAAGTTATTGAACCCATCGACGAGCAGACATTCGGCCTCAACAACGAGTACTGGTTGAGCTATTACATCGGCACACATATCTACGATAAAAAATTCATCTTTTTACCTGAAAGCATCGTCGAAATGAACTTTACCCGCCTGCCGGTAATTAATAAGGTTGGGGTGATGATTCGATAAAACTAAGATTTTTTGGATTAGAGGATTGCAGGATTTTAAGTCGTACCATCAATTTCTTATTTTTTGTCATTCTGAGCGCGTCGTTCAGAATGACAAAGGAGAGTTTTTCACTTTTCCCATCAGTACTCAATAAGGAGCCGCCAAAACATCTGTGTCATCAGTTCAATCAGGCAAAATCTGCGATTATTTTTCTTATTAAATATTCGTTTATATCACCGATTTATTTCATAAATTACAAGGTAATTAACAAGCCTAACCAATGGATACTTTCTACAGCCTTTTCCGTACCCGGAAAGGATTAATCGGCGCCGGAGTTTTTCTTATTCTGGTAGTTTTAACCACTTTTATTATTTTCCGTAATCGCCAAAAACCTGGCATCGACCCGGAATTTAGCAAGTACATCGAGTCGTACACCACTGGCGTGATATCCAAGGGTAGCGCGATTAAGATAAGGCTGGCAAGCGAGGTGCAGGTTAGTCACGAGCAAAATGCGCAGCTGAGCGATAAGCTGTTCACCTTTTCGCCGGCTGTTAAGGGCAAGGCCTATTGGACTGATGCCCGCACCATCGAATTTAAGCCGGAAACGAAACTTGACCCCGATAAAAGCTATTCTGTTGATTTCAACCTGGAAAAAATTGTCGACGTGCCTGATAAGTTTGAAGAGTTTAAATTCGGCTTCCAGACCATCAAACCCGATTATACGATAAATTTTACCGGCTTACGTACCGCTACGAATACATCTATCGATAAAATGAAGTTTGGCGGCTTTATCCAAACTGCGGATAACGAAGACGACGTTGCAATTGAAAAGTTGGTAAGCGCAAGCTATAACACACAGGTAGCGGTTACGTGGCAGCATAACGATGTTACCAAAACACACCACTTCACCGTGAACCAACTGGCGCGGGGCAACGGCGTTGCCAACCAGCTAACCATAAACTGGAACGGCAGCAATTTAAATATCGACAGAAAAGGCAGTAAAGTTTTTGAAGTCCCCGCCGTTGGCGATTTCAAGGTGCTTGACGTACGCGCAGTACAAGATAACGACCAGTACGTATTGGTGCAGTTTTCTGACAACATAATGGTTGGGCAGGAACTGAACGGCCTTGTTGGTATCGGTAATATAGCAGATGCTTCATACAGTATAGATGGCAGCGAAGTAAGAGTTTATGCCCCCGAACGCTTGCAGGGCAATTATAGCGCCTTTGTGAATGAGGGCGTTGAAAACATATCGCACAAAAAAATAACCAAAGCTTACTCTGCCAATATATTTTTCGAGAACCGGTTGCCAACGGTAACGGTTCCAGGCAAAGGGGTAATCCTCCCCGATTCGGGCCATTTGATGATGCCTTTCGAAGCCACCAACCTTAATGCGGTTGATGTGAGCATCATTAAGATATATGAAAGCAATGTGCCGCAATATTTTCAAAACAACAATTTTGATGGTGGCGAAGAACTGCGCCATGTGGGCAAGCCTGTGGTTCGAAAAACCATCAGGCTCGACGACGATAAAGCGCTCAATCTGGGTAAAAAGAATCGCTTTATGCTGGATATAGACAAGCTTTTGCGGGCAGAGCCGGGTGCCATCTACAGGGTTATCATTGGTTTCAGGAAGGATTACTCCATATACAATTGCAAGGCTGGTGTTCCGGTTGCGAAAAAAGCAGATGATGAAAGTTATGGCGAAGATGAGGGCTCGGGCGGTTTCGGTAACAACTCCGGCACTATAAGTGACGAGGACGACGATTTTTGGGCTAAATATGATAACTACTACCCCGAAGGTTATAATTGGCAGGAACGTGAAGACCCATGCACCAATTCGTACTTTACCAAAGAAAAATGGGCGGTACGAAATATCATCGCCTCCAACATCGGCCTTATAGCCAAGCGCGGCAGCGACAACAGCATGGTAGTTGCGGTAACCAATATTTTAACCGCCAAACCCATGAGCGGCGTTGAACTGGAGTTTTTAGATTACCAGAAACAGCTGATCTATAAAACCACGTCCGATGGCGACGGCATGGCTAAGTTCGACATGAAACGCAAGCCGTACTTACTAGTAGCTAAAAACGGTAAGGAGCGCGGCTATTTAAAACTGGATGATGGCAGCTCGTTACCGCTCTCCCGCTTTAACGTTGGTGGTGAACAAATACAAAAAGGACTCAAAGGCTTTATTTACGGCGAGCGCGGCGTTTGGCGGCCCGGCGACTCGATATTTATGTCTTTCATTTTAGAGGATAAACTTAAAACGCTGCCCGCCGATTTGCCGGTGCAGTTTGAGCTGTTTGATGCAAACGGCAAATTATACCGCCGGTTAACGCAAACCAAATCGGTTGATGGTTTTTACAGCTTCCATACCGCTACCGAAACATCCTCGCCAACCGGCAACTGGCAGGCAAAGGTTAAAGTGGGCGGCGCTGTGTTTGATAAAACGGTGAAAGTTGAAACCATAATGCCAAACCGCTTAAAGCTTGGCCTGTCATTCGGCGGGGCTACCGAACTTACCAAGGGTGGCGACGTTAAGGGTGATTTATCAGCACAATGGTTATTTGGCGGAACGGCGCAAAATTTAAAAGCCAAAGTTGACGCCTTTTTATCACCCAAAACGACCATGTTTAAAGGGTTTGAGGATTATGTATTTGACGACCCTACCCTGGCATTTACCACACAAACGCAAACCATTTTCGATGGCCGGCTTGACGAGAACGGCAAAGCTACCGTTAATACCAATATCGATTTGGAAAAACAGGCGCCTGGCCAACTCAATGCAAATTTCCTTGTAAAGGTATTTGAGCCGGGCGGAAATTTCAGCATTCAGTCGTTAAGTATGCCTTATAATATTTACCCAGGGTACGTAGGCGTTAAAATGCCGAAGGGGAGCGACTTTTCGGGTATGCTGGTTACGGGTAAAGACCATGATATTGACATAGCCGATGTAGACGTAAAGGGCAGACCATTTGACGGTACGCGCAATGTTGAGGTGGAACTTTACAAAATACAATGGCGCTGGTGGTGGGACCAATCCGGCAACGAAATGAGCAACTTTACCCAGGATGCTTATAACAAGCTCGTGAAAAAGGCTAGCGTTAAACTAACCAACGGTCGTGGTAAATGGACTATGCACATTAACCCTGCCGACTGGGGCCGTTATCTCATCAGGGTTAAGGATGAACAAACCGGCCACTCAACCGGCAAAATAATTTATGTCGACTGGTCGAACTGGGCGGAGCGTTTGCAGCAGACCAATCCTACCGAAGCCGCGATGCTTTCGTTCACATCCGACAAATCAAGCTATAAGGTTGGCGAGGAGGCCACGCTTACTATCCCTACAATGTCTGACGGAAGGGCGCTGGTAAGTATTGAAAACGGCAGCAAGGTGTTAAAAACAACCTGGATTGATACCAAAAAAGGACAAACCCGCTACAGCTTTAAAGTTGATGAAACCATGGCGCCGAACGTGTTTGTGAACGTAACGCTGCTGCAACGCCATTCGCAAACGGTTAATGATTTGCCTATCCGGATGTATGGCGCAATCCCGTTATTGGTAGATAACCCGGAAACTATTTTAAAACCAATTATCAGCATGCCGGATAAAATACGGCCCGAAACGCAGTCGGCTATAACAATTTCAGAAGCATCAGGTAAGGAAATGACTTACACTATTGCCATTGTTGATGAAGGCCTACTGGATATTACAAACTATAAATTGCCCGACCCGCACGAAACTTTTTATGCCCGCGAGGCGCTGGGTGTAAAAACCTGGGACTTGTTCGACTATGTTATCGGCGCTTACGGTGGCGGCCTTGAGCGGATATTGAGTATAGGTGGCGATGGCACAGCAGGCAAAAATCGCAATGTATCGGTAAATCGCTTTAAGCCTGTCGTGAAATTTATGGGCCCATATCATTTGGGCTCGGGCGATAAACAAACGCACACGTTTACCCTGCCACAATACATCGGTTCAGTTAAAGCGATGGTTATTGCCGGGCACGACGGCAGCTATGGAAAAGCCGAAAAAGCCGTTGCCGTTAAAAAGCCGCTGATGATATTGGCAACGCTGCCCCGTGTACTGGGCCCGTCGGAATCGATAAAACTGCCGGTGACAGTTTTTGCGATGGAAAACAACATTAAAACCGTTAGCGTGGAGGTACAATCAAATGCGTTCAGCAATTTGAGCGGCAACAACCAGCAAACGGTGACGTTTGATAAACCGGGCGATAAACTGGTAACATTCGACCTGAATGTTAAAGATTTTGTTGGCGTAGGCAAAGTGCATATTATTGCCAAAAGCGGCAGCGAAACATCTGCCTTTGATGTGGAACTAAATGTGCGCAATCCGAACCCTCCGGTTACCAAAATACAGCAGGCGGAGTTAAAACCGGGCGAAAGCTGGAATGCATCGTATACTGCGATTGGCATAAGCGGTACAAACAAAGCTACATTGGAGGTAGCTTCTATCCCACCCCTCAATTTATCGAAACGGTTGGGCTATCTGATAGAATACCCGCATGGTTGTGTTGAACAAACAACATCGTCGGCGTTCCCGCAATTGTACCTCGGGCAGTTGCTTGACCTTAGCACACGTCAAAAGGCAGAAATTGAAACAAATATTAAAGCGACCATTAACCGGCTGAACGGCTTCCAGTTAAACAGCGGTGGCTTAAGCTACTGGCCGGAGATGGGTGAAGTAGAGGCTAACGAGTGGGGCACCAACTATGCCGGCCATTTTATGCTGGCCTCGCAAGAACGCGGCTACACGCTGCCCCTCGGCTTTATGGAACGATGGAAACGGTTCCAAAAACAAAAAGCATTAACATGGACGCCGGATCCGCGTAAATATTATGGCGATGATCTTACTCAGGCATACCGGCTTTATTTATTGGCCATGGCCCGTGCCCCGGAATTAGGCGCTATGAACCGCTTGCGTGAATATAAATACCTGGGCGATGAAGCCCGCTGGCAGCTCGCTGCAGCTTATAAGCTTGCCGGCCAGCCCGAAGTCGGCCTGCGACTGATTAATGGCTTGGCGCTAACCGTAAAGCCATACAACCAGATGTACGGCACTTATGGCTCCGACCTGCGCGATGAATCGCTGATATTGCAGACCTTAACTTTGCTTGGCAGAACCCAGCAAGCTGCAGGTTTGGTTCAAACCGTAGCCCAGCGTTTGAGTGAGGATACCTGGTACAGCACTCAGACCACTGCCTACTCACTGGTTGCTATTGCGCAGTACTGTGGTTTTAATAAAACGGCTGCTAGGCTGGCGTTCAGTTACAGTTCCGGTGGCGCAAAAGGCAATGTCGATTCGCACTCGTATATGTGGCAAATGCCGCTGGCGGCAAATGGCGGCAGTGTGTCGTTAAAAAGCAATGGCAATAACAAACTTTATATCCGGCTGATACAGCAGGGTCAGCCATCGTCGGGCCAGGACGTTCAAAGCCGCGAAGACCCTGATGTTTTAACTATGCGTGTGGCCTACTTTACACTCGGAGGTAAACAGCTAGACCCCGCCAGCCTGAAGCAAGGCACTGATTTTGTAGCCCAGGTAAATATCAAAAACCCTGGCAAGCGGGGCAGGTATGATAATATGGCGCTTACGCAAATATTTCCGTCGGGATGGGAGATACTGAACACCCGGATGATGAACGGTGCCGAGGCATTTACTTCTTCAGAATCCGATTACCGGGATGTGCGCGACGACCGGGTAAATACATATTTCAGCCTGCCGGAAGACAAGGAAGTTACCTATTATGTAATGCTGAACGCTGCTTATGCAGGTAAATATTATCTACCCGCTACTTATTGCGAGGCTATGTATAATAATTCGATAACGGCATTGATAAAGGGGCAATGGGTTGAGGTGGTTAAATGAGTTGAATAGGTTGATTTGCTGGAGGTGCCGCCGATTGAATTTGTAATATGAAAGTTGAATATCTAGATGATTTAACTGACGGAGACAAGTTTACGCAGGTCGTATCGGAGAAGTTGATACAGCTATACGACTTTGATTTTATGGAGGCAAGGGCTTTCGGGGAGCTGTTGCAGCAAATTGCTACTGGTTAGCAGAGCTCACTAAATCTTACCGAACAATCTTTTATTGACGCGGCTAATTCACGCTTACATTTGTTGTTGCAGAAATAGATAAGGGCATTACAGCGCCCGATAAATTGAACTTTAATTGCGAACTGACAAACCAATCATTTTCAGAGCTGATAAATTTAATTGACCCTTTTTGTGGCCCTGGCAATGAGGGTTCTGGCTACCAGGGGCTTTATGATTCAGACAATTCAATAGACTTGCTATTTTCACCAGGAGGTTTTTGGCAAGAAATTGGTATTCCACTTGTTGGCAACGACAAGGGTGAAAAGATGACTTTACGATTCATTAAAGCTGCTGGCATTGTACTACTTCCCGCCAACCAATCCCAGCAAATCATTTTTATTAAGCGAATTAAAAAATGATGCATCCGTCTTTATTAAATCATTAGCCAAATCGGTTTTTGCTTCCTGTAGCAGCATGATTTTTTCTTCAACGGTAGCAGGGCAAATCAAGCGTACGGCAACTACCTTTTTATCCTGGCCAATGCGGTGGCAACGGTCTATCGCCTGGTTTTCAACAGCCGGGTTCCACCATGGGTCGACCAGGTACACGTAGTCGGCTTCGGTCAGGTTCAGGCCTGTGCCGCCGGCTTTAAGGCTCACCAGGAAAACCCGCACGTCAGGATTGTTTTGAAACTCTTCTATAACGGCCTGCCGGTTTCGGGTTTGACCGGTCAGGTAGGTAAATCCAATCTGCCGGCTTTTTAACTCAATCCGTATCAAATCAAGCATCGAAACAAATTGCGAAAACACCAGTATTTTATGCTGATGCATTTTGCCTTCAATTTCTTCAAGCAGTACATCGATTTTTGATGATGCATTGCCCGGCATCTTCTCCCCTTTTATCAGCAATGGCGAATCGCAAATCTGGCGCAGGCGGGTAATGCCTTTCAACACATCCATCGATTTTTTTTCCAGTTTATCGCTCGTGGTTGCCGATATATAATCCCTGAACTGTTTTTCATAAGCATCGTAAATAGTCCGCTGCTCCGGTTTCATATCGCAGTATACCACCATTTCGGTTTTCTCGGGCAAATCGGTGGCTACCTGCTGTTTGGTTCGGCGCAGCACAAAGGGTTTTATTTTATTTTGCAGCTCCATGGCCCGTTTGGTGCTTTTAAACATGTCGATGGGCTGCGAATATATCTGCTTAAAATACAATTTGCTGCCCAACAAGCCCGGGCAGGCAAATGACAACTGCCCGTAGATATCGAAAGTATTGTTTTCGATTGGTGTACCGGTCAATGCTATTTTATTGCGCGATTTCAGCAGCCGGGCAGCCTTGTAGCGCTGCGATTCCGGGTTCTTGATCTGCTGCGATTCGTCTAAAAAAATATAATTAAACACGTAATCCTTCAAAAATACAATATCCGCGAGCAGGGTACCGTATGAGGTAAGCACCACCTCGCAGCTGTCAAAATCATGAATATTTTTAATGCGGTCTGCACCGTAAATAGTCCGTACGCGTATCGATGGTGCAAATTTTTCAATTTCCTGCTGCCAGTTAAAAATAAGTGAGGTAGGCACCACCACCAGGTTGGTATT
>JBDUDE010000327.1:0-3464 GCA_040003105.1 Mucilaginibacter sp.
AAGTTGTCTGTAAACTAACGGCTACCACTATTATCTAATAATTTTAACGTAAAACCGTACAATGTTTTTTCTCGGCACGCACCCATTTTCAATTGCACTATTTTTTACCGTGCCTGCTTTGGCGTGGGGACTAGAAGCTATTGGAAAAGATAGAGTAATCTGGTGCCTATTGGGCCTATGTATCGTATTACTTTTGCCGACACTTACAGGCTACACTTATGAAAATGACAATATAGCTATCGCATTGATTTACTTGGGGGTATCTTGTATATACTTTTTTACAGTAAAATATGCTTCGGGTAATTTAAAATCACTGTCCACGGTGTTTGCTTTTTTGGGGATCGGGTTTGTGGTATTTTGTGTCGCAATTTTTATTAACGGTTTTACGGGTACAACTACAGCGGAAAATGTATGGGAGCTCAAGGGATATAAGGTGAAATATTTACGCGATCAGGGCTGGGCAGGTGGCCCTTTAATGAAATATGAGTTATATAAATATGGCTATCTGCCAATATTTATAAAGCATGTTGATACAAAGGTTGATAATGATACCACTAATAATTGCATCGTAAAATTCGAATACAAAAATTTTACCTTCAATAAGTGTAAATAAAATCTGGGATCGACAGAAGATTTAAATTAATTTGATACTACAGTTATGAAGAAGTTAATACTTATTCTCTTAACATTAACTCCATTATACGGTTTTTGCCAGGACAACCTAAAGCTTTGGTACAAACAACCCGCAAAGGTTTGGACGGATGCCCTGCCATTGGGCAATGGCCGCCTGGGCGCCATGGTTTTTGGCCGGATTAAGCAGGAACTTATCCAGTTGAACGATGCCACCTTGTGGTCGGGCGGCCCGGTACGTACCAACGTAAACCCCGACGCCTATGCCAATTTGTTGCTGGCGCGCGAAGCGCTTTTTAAGGAGGAAGATTACGCAAAGGCCTACAACTATGCTAAAAATATGCAGGGTTATTTTTCGGAGTCTTACCTGCCGCTGGGCGATTTAACCATCATCCAGGATTTAAAAGACACCGTCCCAACCGCCTATTACCGCGATTTAAATATCAAAAACGCCATATCAACCACGCGCTATACTATTAACGGGGTAACTTATACCCGGCAGGTGATAATATCTGCACCAAGCCAGGTAATTGTTATCCACCTTACTGCAAGTAAGGCGGGTCATCTGAGTTTTAAAGTAGGCGCAGGTAGTTTATTAAAGCACAACATGGTTATGCTGCCGGGCAATCAGCTTGTAATGAAAGGCAAAGCCCCTGCACACGCCGACCCCAATTACGTCGATTCAGCAAACCCTATTACTTATGATGTTACAGGTTGCAAGGGCATGCGTTTTCAGCTGCAAATAAAGGCGGTAAGCAAGGATGGGAAAATAAGCGCTGATACAACCGGCGTTAATGTAAAAAATGCCACAGAGGCCACCATTTTTCTTTCGGCAGCCACAAGTTTCAACGGGTTCGACAAATGCCCGGTATCCGAAGGAAAAGATGAGGGCAAAATAGCGGGCGATTATATTAAAAAGGCGTCGGCGCAAAGCTGGCCAACCCTGCTCACTGCTCATTATGCCGATTATCATCACTTTTTCAACCGGGTGTCGTTCAAGCTGGCTACTCCCGCTGATAACAGCAATGCAAGCCTGCCTACTGACGAACGATTAGTGTCATACACCAACGGCGCGAAGGACCCGGATTTAGAAACGCTGTACTTTCAATATGGCAGGTATCTGCTGATTTCCAGCTCGCGTACCAAAGGCGTACCGGCTAATTTGCAGGGAATATGGAACAAAGAGCTGCGCCCGCCCTGGAGCTCAAACTACACTACCAACATTAACACGCAGATGAATTACTGGCCCGCCGAAGTTGCCAATCTTTCGGAAATGCACGAACCGCTTATCGGTTTTATAAAAAATGTAGCTGTTACCGGCGCGCGTACTGCAAAAGAATTTTACCACGCCAAGGGCTGGGCACTGCACCATAACAGCGATATCTGGGCGCTGACTAACCCGGTGGGCGACAAAGGCAAAGGCGATCCGACCTGGGCCAACTGGACAATGGGTTCGCCGTGGATGTCGCAGCATTTATGGTGGCATTACCAGTATACAAAAGATAAAAAATACCTGCGCGAAGTAGCCTACCCGCTAATGAAGGGCGCGGCCCAATTTTGTGAAGACTGGCTGGTTCCCGACAAAGATGGTTACCTGGTTACCGCCCCTTCTGTATCGCCCGAGAATGCTTTTTTTGATGATAGAGGTAAAAAAGGCAGCGTATCCATCGCCACTACCATGGACATGTCCATCATCCGCGATTTATTCGCCAACGTAATAGCCGCAGCAAATGAGCTGGGTGATGACAAGGCTTTCCGCGACACTATAATAGCCAAACAGGCTAAACTATATCCGTTCCACATCGGCAAAAAAGGCAACTTGCAAGAATGGTATAAAGATTGGGAAGACCCTGAGCCGCACCACCGCCATGTTTCGCATTTGTTCGGCTTGTTTCCCGGCAACCAGATATCACCGGTAAATACGCCGGAACTCACTGCTGCAGCCAAAAAAACACTCGAACTGCGCGGCGATGAAGGCACCGGCTGGAGCCTTGCCTGGAAAATAAATTTTTGGGCCCGCCTGCTTGACGGCAACCACAGCTATAAAATGATAAAAGATTTGTTAAGGGCCACAGCCGTTTCGGGCACCAAATATTCGGGCGGCGGCGGCTCCTACATTAATTTGTTCGATGCCCACCCGCCATTCCAGATTGACGGCAACTTCGGCGGAGTATCCGGCATGGCCGAAATGCTGCTGCAAAGCCAGAACAGCGAAATAAATATGCTGCCCGCCCTTCCCGATGCCTGGGCTACCGGCGAAATATCCGGCTTAAAGGCCCGCGGCAATTTCGAGGTAAGCATGCGCTGGAAAGATATGAAATTAAGAAGCGCGTCGGTATTAGCTGTTGTTGGGGGTAAGTGCACCATTCGTACAACAGCGCCAATAAAAGTTGCCGGGGTAGGGGCTTTATCTAAAAAAACGGCTAATGGTTATGTGACTGCTTTTAATACGCAAAAGGGAATCCGATACAACATAACAGGCGCAATCTGATGGGTGAAACAGGAAAATCATCAAGACGAAATTTTATAAAACAAGCATCGGTGGCAGGCGCTGCTGCACTTGCCATTCCGTCGGCGCTGGATGGCTTTCCGATAGCGTCAGACGACGAGGGTAACGGTTTTACGTTCCTGTTCCAGGGCGATTCCATTACCGATGGTAACCGCAGCCGCAATACGGATTGGAACCATGTTTTGGGTCACGGTTATGCCTATTTAATTGCCGCCAGATTATGGTTTGAACTGCCCAAAAAAGGATTTCATTTTTTTAACCGGGGAATAAGCGGTAATACTGTTCCGGACCTCGCCGCGCGGTGGACCGACGACACCATCGCCAT
>JBDUDE010000356.1:0-3452 GCA_040003105.1 Mucilaginibacter sp.
GCAAAATTGGGAGATACAGATTTTTCAATTTTGCAACCACCGGTTGCAAAAATACCATGGGCTCACAACATAACAATATTAGATAGGGTAAAAGTTAAAGAGGAGCGATTGTTTTACGTTCAAAAAACTTTAGAAAATAATTGGAGTAAAAATATCTTGGTTCATCAAATAGAAAGCAAATTATACCACCGCCAGGGTAAAGCGGTGACAAATTTCACCGAAACATTACCTTCATTCCACAGTGATTTGGCCAAGGAAATGTTGAAAGACCCCTATAAATTTGATTTCTTAAACCTTTCTGAAGAATATTTTGAAAAAGACCTTGAAGATGCATTGGTAAATCATATTACAAAGTTCCTTTTAGAGTTAGGCGCAGGCTTTAGTTATGTTGGCCGGCAATATCATTTAGAAATTGGCGGCGACGACTTTTATATTGATTTACTGTTTTATCATTTAAAACTAAGAAGCTACGTAGTTATTGAACTTAAAACCGGCAAGTTTATTCCGGAATATGCCAGCAAACTCAATTTTTACCTCAGTGCTGTTGACGACTTAATGAAGCATAAAACCGATAATCCCACGCTCGGAATTTTGATATGTAAAGAGCGAAATAAAGTTGTTGCAGAATATTCGCTACGGGATATTAACAAACCAATAGGAATTGCAGAATACGAATTAACCCAATCGATACCAGAGAATTTTAAAGGAAGCCTGCCGACTATTGAAGAAATAGAAAATGAGCTGGAAAATAATAAATCCGAATAATATGCTGTTTACTCCACCTCCACTTCCCCGTCAAACACCTTCACCGCAGGCCCTTCCAAAAATATCTTTTCAAATTTCTGCCCGTCATGATCAAAGCGGATATTCAAATCCCCGCCTAAAACCTTTATGGGGGTGTTGATGTGGCCGGTTTGGTTGTTGTGTTTGGCCATGGCAAGGGCAACGGCTGTTGCACCGGTTCCGCAGGCGAGCGTTTCGTCTTCAACGCCGCGTTCGTAGGTACGCACAAAATAGCCGTCGCCGGATGGTTCAACAAAGTTTATGTTGATGCCTTCTTTGCGGTAAGTATCGTTATTACGGATGGCTTGACCCTCCTGGAAAACGTTTTTATCTTTTAGATTTTTGGCAAGCGTAATGTAATGCGGTGAGCCGGTGTTAAGCACATAGGCCCCGTTATCGCGACTTACAGTGTCCACATCAATCATTTGCAGGCTTACCCAATCGCCACTTTCTGAAATTTTGGCATAATGTGGACCGTCAACTGCCAAAAAGTTTGTCTCGGTGTCAATTATGCCGAGGTGTTTGGCAAAGGCCACAATACAACGGCCGCCATTGCCGCACATGCTGCTTGGCTGTCCGTCGGCATTGTAATAAACCATCTCGAAATCGTACCCTTCCAGGTTTTGTAAAAACATCATGCCATCGCCGCCTATGCCGAAACGACGGTCGCATAACCGGGCAATAAGCCCCGGATTATGATGATTTACAGCATTATTGCGGTTATCAACCAAAATAAAATCGTTGCCTGCCCCCTGGTATTTATAAAAATGTATTAACACGATAAATATTTAATAAGTCCCGCACCTGCGGGATGATTATGCACAAATGTGCGGATGTTTTGTAACTAATTAATCATCTGCACGTCAATACAATTACGTAAGTAAAATGTATTACCTTGGCCTTTTACCGATTTTAACAAATTTTAACAAAAATACATATAACTTAACATTGCTTATAACGTCTATATGGTATTAAATTTGTTTCACAGAAAAATAACATCAAAAGAAAAGTGAATAATATGAAACCATCATGAGTTTCAAATAATAAAATAAATTAACACAACTCATGATAGCTTCATCACCATTAAAAAACAATTAAAAAGATGAAAAAGTTTGGTTTAACATTATTGACTGCCTTTGTTGGCGGGGCCATGGCTTTAGGTGCGTACAAAGTTATTGAAAACAAGTATGCCAGCAACATGAGCTTTGAGGATAAACAAAAGGTATACTACGCAACAAGTAATCATTTAACTCCATCAACTTCGGCAACTAACCTGTCATCGGCAGGGCAGGTTGATTTTACCGAAGCTGCGGCAGCTGTAACCCCTGCGGTTGTTTATATCCGCACTACTTACGCCAGCCAAAGCGACCAGCAGGAAAGCCAGATGCAAAAAATGTTTGGCGAAATGTTCGGTCAGCGTGTGCGCCCTTCGGGACCGCAGATGGCTTCGGGCTCGGGGGTAATTATTTCGCCTGACGGCTACATCGTTACCAATAACCACGTGGTTGATAAGGCGGAGAAAATAGACATCGTGACCAACGACCACCAGACCTACCAGGCCAAAATAATTGGTACCGACCCCAACACCGACCTGGCCCTGATTAAAATTGATGCACATAACATGCCGATTGTGAAATTAGGTAACTCGGACAATGTAAAAGTTGGGGAATGGGTGCTGGCAGTTGGTAACCCTTTTAAATTAACGTCAACCGTTACAGCAGGTATTGTTAGTGCCAAAGGTCGCGGGCTTAACTTGATAGGTAACGAGGACGAGCAGGAAAATCCGTTCGGCCGTACACAATATCAAAGCCGCCAGCCGCGCACAAACAAGGCAATCGAATCATTTATTCAAACCGATGCGGCCATTAACCCTGGCAACAGCGGTGGTGCGTTGGTAAATACCAATGGTGAGTTGATTGGTATTAACTCAGCAATTGCATCGCACACAGGCTCATACGAAGGGTACGGCTTTGCTATCCCTATCAACCTTGCTAAAAAGGTATTGGATGACATCCAAAAATTTGGCACGGTAAAACGTGGCTACCTTGGATTAACCTTTGCCGAGCTTAACCAGGATAATGCAAAAGACTATAATGTAAGTCGCAACTTCGGTTTATATGTTAAAGATGTAATGCCAGCCAGTGGCGCAGAAGTAGCCGGTGTAAAAGGCGGCGATATTATCACAAAAATTGAAGGCAATACCATTTACGAATCGTCAGATTTGCAGGAGCGCGTAGGTCGTTTAGCCCCAGGCGATAAAGTGCATATTACTGTATTACGCGACGGTGCAGAGAAAAACCTGGCGGTAACGCTTAAAGCAGATGCAGGTACGCCAAAAATGGCATCTACCAAATCGGGCGAACAGTTATTTAATAAGATAGGTGCTAGCTTTTCACCACTGAATGCTGCGCAAAAAGCTAAGTTCCACGTAAGCAATGGCGTGCTGGTTACCCAGGTTAGGGAAGGCGGCTTGTTTGATAACACTGAAATACCTGAAGGCTCGGTAATTACCCAGATTAACAGGCTGCCAATTAGTACTGTTGACGACCTTGACAAAGCGTTAAGCAACCCGCGCAATGGCATATTGGTTATCTCGGGCCTATCGCCTGATGGCACCAGGTTAAGGGTTGCCTTACAGGTAGAATAATTTTATAATTATATTGATTAAA
>JBDUDE010000459.1:0-3450 GCA_040003105.1 Mucilaginibacter sp.
AACAACAGCAACCCGGTCCGCATATTTCCGCTTTTTTTTCTGGTTTTCCTGCTTTTATTTCATCGGCAGTTGCCGGGCGTATGGCATCAACAACCAAATCGATTTTAAATTCTTCGCCCGAACCATCATTTTTGAAGATAATGTGTTTTTTGTCGCCAATCCTTAGTCCGTCGACACCTGATTCTAAAGATGGAAGTATATTTCCAGCCCCATGCAAATATTCAACCGGGGCCTGGTCCATAATATCTTCAATTACATCGCCCGCAGCATTTTTCATTACGAAACGTAGCGATACAACCTTACCGGATTCTACTTTCATGGTTAATTTATTAAAATAGCCAAAAGACTTTTAACTGTACTCATTAATCTCGTTTCTTCTAATGATTAAACCTGTTTACCCGATACCAAAGTCTTTTCAACATCAATTTTGCCATAAACTACCTTTACCACCGGCTTGCCCAAACGCAAGCTCACAGTTCCAAAACCTGTTTCGGTTGAAAGAAAGCTTGTAAAATCACCGATTTTGGAGTCGATGTGCAGCGTCTTGTCAACTGCATCGTACCTCACCCCTGTTAAGGCCTGCAAATAGCCATAGCTTGATAAGGCACGGGCATACCAGCTACCACATTCGTATTCGTTAAAAGGGTTACGTATTTTACCATCGTACCTGTCGCGGGCAGCACGCACTATTTCTAATCCTTCTTTTACATTGCCCATCAGCATCAAATGCGATGCTACCTGGTGCTCAATACCCGTCCATACCTCGTCGCTGTAAACAAAAGGCAGCGAAAGCTTGCCGCCTTTGGGCCAGGTACAAAGCAGCAGGCCACCTTCATCGCCCAGGGCATAAGTGGGGCGCTGCGGGTTGGCGTGCTCGCTAAGGTTTTCTTTTAAATTATATTTATGGACTGCCAGCAAATGGCTTTTTATTTTTTTGGGGTCGATAGTCTCCGGCACGCCGCACATCCGCCCTATCCAGGCACCAAGTATACCATCAGACAAACAGCCTTTGCCATATTGGTATTTTGGCCCCTCCTTTTCCATCAGCGCCTGCGCTTCTTTTGAATACTCGCCGCCGAATGATTTTGCCGTTGCCGGATTTTTGGCATTCAAATCCTTATATTTTATTTCCTGTATAAAGTATTCACCATCGTATAGTTCCGTTTCCAGCAGGTGCTTCGCTTTTTTGGCGAGGTCTTCGTATTTGGTAATGTCCTGGTTTAAGTGTTTGCCCATTGCGGTGATGGCATTTAACGCGCCGCAGTAAAAGCTGGTATGCATGCCGTCGCCGCCCCAAAACTCAATATCGTAGGTATTGTGATGTGGTTCCTCAATAGCGCCGCGGTGCCGGGGGTCCCAGGTTGTGATGCAATAGTCCATGCTGGTTTTTACCATGGGGTACATCTTTTTCAGCCAAACACTATCACCATAAATGCGCCATTCACGGTAAACTTTCATTATCCCGCCCAACTGTCCGTCGGCAGCAGCATGAAAATCGTGCTTGGTTGGTTGTATCGGTAAATTTGCCCTGAACGTTTGGTGCCCGCTTACATCCTGGCTTTCGCAAAACTCGGTGTGCCTTAAACTACGTTCTAAAGCAGGAAACAAATGCGGGATAGCCTGTGCATAGTTCCACACGTGTGTACAGGATCCATGGCAGCAGCCATTATCATCGGCACAGCCTTCGTAACTCCAAAGGCGCCCGTCGTACTGGCGCATAACAGTTGGCGATTTTAGTATCGAAAGGTTGGCAGCAACAGCTTCCATCACTTCCGGCGGCAAAGTCGACGAAAAGAAAGCATCCCTGAACAGCGTCGATTTTTTCTTTAAATCGATATAATTTTTTCGCCAATAATCTGCCACTTCTTCAATTGTCGCAAACCGGCTGCTATACCATGGCTTATAAAACTTACCGTTAAAATCTTTATCATATTTATCAAGGCCGATATCGCCGGGCGAATTACAACAGCCGCTGGCCGGGTCGCAGTTTTCTTTGCGGGTACCCATTTCGCCGAAGGTAAGCTCCGAGTCGGGCGTGTACCAGGCCATCATCACCTTTATAACCTTTTCTTTCCCGGGCATCAGTTTAAAAGGGACATACAGGCTTGCGCCGGGCGCGCCGCTTTCAACCGGTGGGTTTGCCTTTATATTGCCGCTTTTTACTTCGTTCCAGGCCATGGTAACCGGGTCCCACCAGCCACCGCGAAACCAGCAATGGTCAATAACTGCGTCAAACTCATCGGTAAATATGGCAAAGTCCGAACGCATCGGCTTTTCCTTCGTGCCAAGCTGGGTCATCACGAAGCCGTTTTTAAGGGCTGTTATTTTGTCCTGGCCTTTATAAAACGCTAAAAAGTTTTTGGTATTAAACGAAAAAACCGCCTCGGCTTCGGTCTTACCTGTATTGGTAAATTTATATTCCATTGCCCCTACCGGCAGGCTTGAATTATCGTCGTCGGTGGGGATAAATGGGCTCCAGCCTGTCACCTGCACTTTTAATGGTAGGTCGTTATCCGTAATATCAAGGTATCCGAACGGGAACCTCGCCTTAAAACTTGCACGATGAAAATGCGGCAGGCCAGTTGTTGAGCCGCCAAGTCCATTGGCTGCATCACGCAGGCCGAATTTTTTCCAGTCGGGCACCGGGCCTTCCAGCAGCTTGGCCCCGTTTTTAACACCCTTAACGCAAATTCCTGCAAACATGCCCGGCTCGTTAAAAATCTCCGGCTTGTTTTTAACCGACATGTGCGAAATAGCACCGCTGCCTTCCATACAAAACATACCCGCGCCAAGTCCGCCAATCGGGAAAGCCACACGGTTAAGGTGCTGGCCGGTATACTCGGTGTTATATTTTCGTTTGCCTTGGGTGGCTGCAGGCACCACAGTTTTATCATTATCAACCGGTTTAGCATCAGCCATGCTTAATGATCCAACCGGCAGCAACGCTGCAGCGCTGCCTACGCCAATATTTTTCAGAAAAACCCTGCGGTCGGATTTGCTCTTCATAAGCGGTAATCAATAAAGGTGTTAAAGGATAATTGGTTATGCAGTCAAATCTAATAAAATTTGAAGCAGATAAAAGCATGGGGCGGAAAACCATTTGCTCTACAACAGGCACCCGACCTGTAGTTATTTATAAATTACGATTTTTTTTCCGGATGTGCTTTTTTGCCAGGCGGCAATCGGTTTAAACGGCCCGAACTTATGCTGATGTTCGCTAAAACCGTCGGCATAAGGGCCAAAAGGCAAATCTATGGGCTTTTTACTGATGTCAGGCCAGTCCTTGCTATTGTCAAAATGAGGGCGCGGCTGGGAGTTAATAAAGGCCGCAACATTCCATGCTTCTTCATTACTTAATTGGGGCGCCTGGTATGTTGCGCCAAAAGGCATGTTATTTTTTACAAAGCCCGCCAGGTTGCCTATACGGTACATTCCCGCGCCATCATTATA
>JBDUDE010000758.1:0-11632 GCA_040003105.1 Mucilaginibacter sp.
GTTGATGCCCCTGGACCGTCCAAGGCAGCTCGTTTTCAGGAACAGCATCATCGGAACAGCCACTCGCTGTTGTAATTCAACAAAGCGGTTATAAGACACTAATCCCGGAAAGTAATCCTTGTAATACATACAGATGTGTGCTACATAGAAGTGCTTGAGATTGGTGAAATGGCCGCTGTGAAAGGCGACCAGGATGGTAATGATCTCGCTGTCTGCAAGTGACGCTTTTCTGTCTCGGATCTTGTAATTGCCTGCATCAAGCCGGTGTTCAGCGATTTCTGTTTCACATTCTTTACAGAAGTCATCCACTTTAACGAAAATTTCGATAATTTTATCGGGAGTAAGCATAGATTGTTGTTTTTGAATTCGATACTTAAATATAACAAAACATGCTTACTTATTGACAATCAATTGATTATATATTTATATCTTCTCGAAATTTTCTCTACCTTATCCCGAACTCACGTTAATTAACTCCATAAAGGATAGCCGGGCTTTTTCCGGCGACATCTTTATGAGCTCTGTGTTTATATTCGCTCGCCTTAATGCTCCTACAAAGCCAAAATCACCCATCTCAAAATTATACCCGTCCCATAACTTGTAAGCTTGCTCCCATAAGCCAAATTCACTGCTATCAATTATTACGCAATCAAAAACATCATCATCCTCTTCAACAGGCAAAGCACATGCTGTTTTTTTTAAAAGAATGGGTACTATCGGTTCGCCTAAAAGAACAATACTCTCGAAATTAATATTGCCGGTTCGGATTACGTGTGTACCCCCTTCTGTAATTATTATTACAGTTGCCGAAGGCCATTCGTCTATCGTGTCGTCGATGACTTCAGATAGGGTGTGACAAGTAAATTGTGGCGTGTCCTGTTTGGAGATATAATCTATATCTAAAATTTTCTCTGCATCGATCATCCTGTTGTAAAGCACAATCTATTTTCCATCCATTCCATTTACTAAACAATTCCTTTAAATAAATCTCCATTACTGAAGTTGGCGCCAGTTCAAAAGCCCAAAATGAAAGATTCTTATTATCAACATCTACTATCACACAACCTTCAATCCACACCTCATCCAAAAGTTGATCCACCAACTGGCAGTCTTTCATAAATTGGATAAACCTCCTCTCCCCAAGATATAAATCAGCGGCAACGGTATTTGCTCGCCAATGATTATAATGTATGGTTTGCTTGCCTGCTTCAATTAATATGTAATTTGCTCTTTGTCCCATTTGAGCCTGTTAATTTACTTATAAAATCAAGATGATTAAAGCGCTTCGAAATTAAGTATCGATAGACACATGCTTCCGCGCCAATTTCTTGCCAGCAATTGATAATATGCCTAGTTACCTCCTCCAAACACCGTCCTCACCGCATCCAAATATCCGTACCCATAAGCATTATCCGGCTCCAGATAACTTGTTTCAGTCCACTCGTTCCAGCTGTTTATGGTGATGAGCGGCACCTGGTGCGGATGGGCATCAACGTAGTCTTTGGCCATTTGCAGGGCTTTGGCAAAGTTGGCTGGGGTGTTGTTTTTAACTACCGCGCTTTGCCCGGTGCGGGGGCTGTTATCCCAGCCGATGCTTACATGGGGATAATAGGGTATGGTGAAAGCGGTATCAATGCGTGCCCATTCCTTTTTGGCACGCGCGATGATGTTCAGGTAATCGTCGTTCACATTGGTGAAATGCACAAACTGGTAGTGCGTGGCGCCGGTAAAGCCAAGCTTTTTTACAAATGCATTTTCGGGGTTTTTAGTTTTGCTGCCATCAAACCCGCTGTAGTTTGTATTTATCTGCCACATAGTTAATTGCAGTTCCAATCCCGGGAAACCTGCCTTTATGGTTTCTTCCTTAAACCACTTAAGCGCTGCGGCTGCTTGCTCTATCCCGCCAAGGCCGGCGATTAGCTGCGGCACGTCGTAAATCATAAATACCGGCTTGCCATCAATCTTATAGTATTGCGGCAGCTTGAAATATTTTTCAATGTTCCGTTTGCAAATTTTTTCAAATTCATCGCGGCTTACTTTGCCCGTCCATATTACGTTGCCATCGTTAATTTTATTCAGGCGGGTATCCCAGGTATTTACCACATCATGGTTGGCCCACATCAGGTAGAACTTCATTTTAATTTACGTTGTCGGATTTTAAAAAGCCGCTGTCTAACGTAGTCTCCATAAATGGTCTGCCATCGTACCAATACCAATCGAAAATAAAAACATTAACACCGTGTTTGGTCGCTTCGTTTATTTCCATCGACATGACGGCAGGGTCGGCTTCATTAACGGTTCCCCACAAGGGTTTGCGGTTCCAGTAGTGGCCGGGATAGCGCTGTTGTATATTGGTTACCGTTTCCCACTCGCCAATTCCCGATGGCCAGAATGGGCGAATACGTGGCTCGTTGCTTATATAGGCAGGGTATAGAAAAGCAGCAACATCGTATTTCTTTTTGGCGACAGCGTTAGCGTTTTGGGCATTAACTTTGTTCTCTGTTAAAAAACAAACTCCGAATATTAATAACAACAGATTGATTTTATAAGCGCCAATAACCGGCGCAAAAAAAATTGACACTTTTCTTCTCATAATTGCTGTATCTGCTTAGGTTTGCCAGACAATAACAAATTTATATTTTAAACCGGGGACCGCCATCATGCACTGTCTAACCCCTCAATTTTAATAATTATGGCCGATAAAAGAGTTGTTTTTGATTTCGATATTTCCTTCACCAACGGGGGCGGCATACAAGGGCAGGATTTCCGACTGGATATCGATGGCGATACCATTGATGATAAAACCCTTGCTGATTACATTGTGCAGGATATGCAGTTGCTGATGGTTGGCGAAGTGAAAATCCTGAACAAGTATTATATTGAAGAAAAACATAAACGAGCGCATGTTACCCTAACATCTGATGAGCAACTCATCGACCTTAGCCACACCGTTTTTGACGGCCTGGTAACCTACAAGGGGCTACCCGCACCTATTATATGTGAT
Organism: Mucilaginibacter sp.; assembly: GCA_040003105.1. Taxonomy (GTDB): domain Bacteria; phylum Bacteroidota; class Bacteroidia; order Sphingobacteriales; family Sphingobacteriaceae; genus Mucilaginibacter. The sequence continues at coordinate 3,005 of JBDUDE010000758.1, forward strand.
TATTTGAGCCGCGAAAAATCAAAGGGATTTTACGAAGCGGGCACTGAATTCCAGATTGGTAAAATTGAAATGGTTACCAATACCGGTACTTACCTTGATTGCCCTTTCCACAGGTTTGAGCACGGCAAGGACTTATCACAGATAGCACTTGAGCAATGTGCGGAGCTGGATGCCATCACCATAAATGCAAAGGATGCAATCGCAATTAGCAAAGAATTTTTCACTGGCAAAGAAATACGCAACAAAGCCGTACTGGTTTACACCGGCTGGGCAAAGCACTGGAACACTCCCGATTATTTTGAAGGGCACCCATACCTTACCGAAAATGCGGCCATCTACCTAAAAAAATGCGGCGTAAAGCTGGTTGGGATTGACAGCCATAACATTGATAACACCGCCGGCAAAACCCGCCCGGTACATACCACACTGCTGGGCGCCGAAATATTAATTGTTGAGCACATGTGCAACCTGGAGCTATTGCCCGAAAGCGGCTACCTGTTTAGCGCCGTGCCGCCAAAATTTGAAGGTGTCGGAACGTTCCCGGTTAGGGCATATGCCAAAATAAAAGGATAAGCCCCCGCGTCTGGTTGTACGCAGGGCTCATCCTCTATTTTTATTAGTTAATCAGTTTGGTATTAAAGCGGATTTTGCTGGAGTGTTATACTATATTTTGTTGTCCCAATTCCTGATTTCATGGCTAAATAAGGCACAATAAAACCATTGCTGTACCATAAAACTGATGAGCTGCCGGCAAAATCAGAATTGCTCACTTTCTTTTTTGATAACCATTCCATTTTATCCCATTTGCCGGTATTTAAATCAAGCACTGCGTAGGTAGCGTACATAGTTGTCATGCCTTGTTTATCATTGGTAATTACAAACAGTTTGTCTTTATTAAAATAGTAGCCTGAAGGCAAAATACGGGTTGGAAAGCTGTACCCCGAAGGAATAAATTGCTGATATTTTAAATTAAGGTCGGTATCGTAGCCATTTAACAAAGTTGAGCTTTCCAGCTCCCATACTCCCATTGAGCCCTGGCTCGAGGTTCGGGCAGTTATTGATATTACCAGGTGCCCGTTATTTTCGCCAATGCCTCTTACACCCAAACTTTTTGGTGAAAACAGGTCGGGCTTATCCATTTTTTTATTAACTGGTACAAAGGCTTTTTCAAGGCTTTTGATGTGGTCCTTTGTAAACACCTCGCTTACAAACTGTTTTTTTCCATTTGAAAAATCTATTTTACCAACCCCAAGCTCTATCTCTTTATTGTTGAGGTTTTTATACATCAACCCATAATATAACAGGCTGCCGTCCTTTTTAGACGGTGCAATTGCCATATACGAGCCGGGTGACACGTCGTTATTTTCTTTCTTAAAGGCAATGTCCGCACTTACTTTATTTGAAGGGCTGGTTTTGCCCGCATTATATTTTACAAAATCCAGGCCGCCTTCGTTAAGCCACGCTATAAACATGTCCCCTGCGTTATTGCACGTCCAGTTAATAAAATCTCCTTTGGCTATCTCAGGCTTGTATTTATTAACCGCATCAAGCTGGTCATTAAAATCAATAACATCCAGGCTTTTGGTCTCGTTCATTTGTTTGGCATAAGAATTTGATATCATAAATATCAATGGCGTGGTAACGTGTATTCTGCGTTCCATTCCGTTTTGCCGTATTGCCAGCTTAAAAAAATCGCCGTCGCCGGTAAATACATAAGGCAGCGTCATATAAGCCAACGGGCCATCATATAATACCTTATCAACTAAAACTTTTCCTGTCGCAGGGTCAAGCAAATATCCCTTATAAGTATTGTTGTTACTTTTGATTGCGCTATAGTCTGTCGATGAAACGGCCAATATCTTGTTTTTAAATTTTGCACCGGCAAGCGCATAACCCTTAAGCTCGGTTTTCCAGACAACCTGCATCTGATCGTTAACGGCTATCATCTCAAAGGTTTCGTTATCCTTGTTAACCTGCATAATATTTATATGGTCATTAAAAATAAACGAAGAAGGAATCGAGCGTGCTTTCTCGTAAAAGTCTTTGTATACCGGGGCTTCGTCTTGCGCAGAAACAACAAACGGGAGAACTAGTAACAGTGCGATAAGTAAATTTTTTTTCATGAAAAGGTCTTTTTTTAACTGCCGGAAAGATAAGGCATAAAAACAATATAGCAGCAGGCCAAAAGTTTTTTTAAGATTAAATTTCTACCCCCGGGAAGCAATTTTCATTCCCAATCCAGCCTCATCCCCCAGCACCCATTTCCCGTCCGCAAACTCCGGCATTTTGTACGGATTATTACTCGTTAAAAATGGCCCATCCAAATCGGCCCAATCACATTGCGGGGCAAGGGCTATGCCGGCCAGCGTGGCGCAACTGGTTTCGCTCATGCAGCCTATCATCAGCTTAAGACCGAGCTGGTTTGCCTTTAATATCATCTGTTGCGCCTCGTACATCCCAGCTGATTTCATCAGCTTAATGTTGATGCCGTGGTACACGTCTTTTGCTTTTTCTACATCCGGCAGGCGCTGCACGGCTTCATCGCCGATGATTGGGATGGGGCTGCGTTCGGTAAGCCAGGCATTACTGTCGATATCGGTTTTCAGCATGGGCTGTTCTATCAGCAAAACGCCTTGCTCGTGCAGCCAGTGGCAAAGATCCAGGCTTTGTTCCAGATCCGTCCAGCCCTGGTTGGCGTCGACAAATAATGGTTTATCGGTTACTGTGCGAATGGTGTTTATCAGCTCGCGGTCGCTGTCGCGGCCAAGTTTTACCTTTATTATCTTACAATCGGGCGCTTCTTTTACTTTTTGGATGATGACTTCAGGCGTGTCAATCCCGATGGTAAAGCTGGTTGCAGGCATGTTTGCAGGGTTGCTGCCCAGCAATTGCCAGCAAGGTTTGTTTTGCAGCTTGCCGTCCAGATCGTGCAGGGCAATATCGATGCCTGCTTTAATGGCAGGGTTGCCGGGGGTAATGTCATCCAGGTAAGCGATTATCGCTTCAAAATCAAAAGGATACTTAAATTGCGCGTCATCAACTTTGCTTAAAAAGTCGGTAGCAGTTTGAAAGCTCTCGCCCATGTAGGGCACCATTGATGCTTCGCCGTACCCCGTTTTGCCTTCGTGCTCAACTTGTATCAGCATAACCGGCGTTGAGGTGCGCGAAAATTTGGCAATTGTAAAAGTGTGCCGCAGCAGCAGTTCGAATGGTTGGTAAGTCAGCTTCATGTTAAATTCAAAGCTAAAATTTTCCGGGCGGATTTGATGCTTATCTTTGCGGCCATGTCCCAACAAATTTATCATCCGTTCCAACCTTTTAAATTCGGTAACCGCAATTGCTTTTTAACCGGGCAGGCGCTAACGTCGGAGGAAGAGCGGATACAGGTGTTCCCTCAATGGCTGATGAGCCTTTACCAGCTGGAAGATAAGCCCTTTAAAATGCTTGATGAAAGCATGGCTACCTATAAAGACATTAAGATACCTTGCGCCGCCGCAGTCAATGACGAATACCTGGAGCCGCTTGAAAATAAAATTGCTGCTGCTTTTGAAGCAGGTTATGATGCCGTAAAAGAATTAGACGACCAGCTGCTTTTTCAATGGGCTGCCAAAATGTTGTACGGGCTTATTTTTAACGAAATACAAAGCGGCATCAAGCTACAGCATGCCAAAGGCGAGGAGTTTAATATCTCGCAATCCATTATCCATAAGTTCAGCAACCTGCATTTAATGCTGCAAAGCCTTAACCTGCCGGTGGTGTTTGAAGACTTTAAGCCTTTTAGCATCTTTCTTTTTAAGGTTGATAATAACCCCGCCGAGTTTGGCTATCGCGATGAAATAAACACACTTACTTTTTCGCTCCGCATCCGCGATTTTGGGCTGGTAATGTGTTTGCAGGATAACGGGGCCAATTATTCGTACCACCGCGAGATGTACGATAAAATAAAAGATGAAGTGCTGCACCCTATACAGTTCGAGGAGTTTTGCGGGCGGGTATTTTATTCGGCATACCTGTTTAACCGCCTGCCGGAGTATAATGTACTGGAAGCTAATGACGAAATTTATATTGAAGCAATGCCTTTGCGCGGAACCAGCAGCAAGCCCTTGTTTGATGCCTGGGTAAATAAAATATATGGCCAGGTGTTGGAAAGCTTCTGGAAAAATTGGGGCTTTTTACTGCTCGAGATAATCAAAAACCCCGAGCAGCCTATGAGTTTTTTATTTAACCCGGACGGCAGCTATATTAATGCAGCCAGGATTGAACTTTCTCGGTAATTTGATTTACAAACCCGTTTACTATGTGCGGATGCAGTGCAATGGTTATTAACAGCCCGCTTAACGCGCCAAACATGTGTGCATCATGATTGATATTATCCGCAGCACGTTTTGCTGCGTAATTACAATAAATCAAGTAAAGTACACCAAAAACCACGGCCGGCATTTGAAAGCCAGGTATCAGCATAAGCCCTAACGGCGTAAGGGGGCTGTACAGAATATAGCTAAATATAACTGCACTCACTGCACCGGAGGCCCCAAGGCTGTGGTACCATTCATCGTTTTTGTGTTTATAAACTGTAGGCAGGTCGCTTAAAATCAGGCTGACAAAGTACAGCACTCCAAACTGCCAGTGGCCGATACCCGGAATTGCGGGATGGCCAGGGCTTTCAGGACTTCCCGCTTCTAATGTAAATGCGAAGAAGGAAAAGCTCAACATGTTAAACAACAAATGCATAATATCCGCATGGATAAAGCCGCTGCTAATAACAGTGTAGGCACGTTGCCCACGGTATACGCTGAACGGGTGCAATATCAATTGGGCATAAATGTTATCGCTGTAAAATGCCCAGATTGAAGTAAGTATAGTAAAAGCAAAGATGAAACACGCTACCGGCGCCATCTGTAAATATTCCATCATTTCAAATCGAGTTTAGTGTCGGCAACAATCCTGCCTACCGGGTAGCGAAGATATGTTTTTTCGAAATAGATAGAGTTGCGGTAAATGAAGTTTAATTGTGCCCCCGCGCTTGCTGCCAGCTTAGGATCTTTCGCCTTGGCATCATCCAGTTTCTTCTTCAACTCTGTATCGGTTTTCAGCATTTCGGCAGCTTTGTCTTCAAACACGTAATTGCTGAAATATTCCTTTTCGCCCAAAACTGAGTCGAAGAAGTTCCACGCAAAAAACGAATCTACACCCTGTGGTTCCAGGGTTTCAACTATGTAACGGTTTAGCGGTTGGTTGGTGTATACCACGTAATCACCCTCGTAAAACTTAACCGGCATATTCGTTGGATTAAGCTTTACATTGCTGTGCAGGTAATGCCCTTCATAAGGTTTTTGCCCGGTTTTGTAATCGTCGATATAGTACATCTGCAGGTTCAAAGTAGTATCATGCGTTAAGCGGCGCATAGCAACGCTGTTCAGTTTAAACAGGTCTATGATTTTGCCCCAAGCCTGCGGTATAACATAGGCAAGTGGTTTATCAACTGTTTCTGTTGCCTTGTAGGTATTCAAATACTTTACAGTTTTGGTGTACGGCTGGCTCCTGTCGTAATATAAACGTTTCAGGCCGCTGACATCGCTGGGTTTGTACAGCGCGGCGTAGCCTTTAAAAGTGATGGTGTCGATATGGTCGTGGTCAACGTCCCAATCCATGGCGAAGGTTTTTTGCTGTGCCACCTGTTCATCTGCTTTATGTTTCAGTTCGCCAATCAATTTGGCATCGCGCTCATAAATATCAACCAGGTGTTTTTCGAATTCGTAGGTGGCCCACACCCGTTTATCGAACGGTTTCAGCATGTGCGTTTCGGTAATATAGCTGATGATGTTGCGCTGTGATGTGTAGCCAGTCGCAAAGCGGGGTGTTTCCAAAAAGCTTACGATGCCCGAATCTGGTAAGCCCCGTTCGCCTGCACCGTACGGGATCATTTCATAACCGCCTTTTTTCATGCGTTTATAAAGTTCAGGCGTTAGTGTTTCGGAAGTATATTTCGACAGGATAGGATTTTGCTTGTCCTTTTGGGTTTCAATCAGCGTCATGGTGTACTGGTAGTCAGCCCCGTCGCTGGTGTGGTTATCCAAAAAAACCTCGGGGTTCCAGGTGTTCACAATTTGCTCAAAAGCCAATGCGTTGCGGCTATCGGCCTTAATAAAATCACGGTTTAAATCAAGGTTACGGTAATTGCCCCTGAAACCATAAGCGCGCGGGCCATTCTGGCTAACGCGGCTCCAGCCCCGGTTCATGCTGCCGTCAATGTTATAAAGGGCTATCATGCAAATTACAAGGTTTTTGGGCAACGCGTTCTTTTTCAGCAAATCACGGGCAAACATCATGCTGGCATCAATGCCTTCCGGCTCACCAGGGTGTATGCCATTATTTATCAGCAGCACGCGTTTGTTTTGTTTTTTTATCAAAGCAGGATCGAACACCTTGTCTCGCGATAGCACCACCAGTGTTAAAGGCTTGCCGATATCGGTAGTGCCGTAGTTTATCAGCTTCACTTGCGGGTTGGTAGCCGCAAGCTTTTTGTAATATGCAATAACCTCGCTATAGGTGGCGGTGTAGTTTTTGTCCTTACTTAATTCAAATGGGGTGAGCTGAGCGCTGGCGTTAAAAAAAACAAAGCAGCAAAACAGGGCCGGTAAAAGTGTTTTCATGAAAAGGGCTTTTGGCAAATATAATTACCGCCGCGGAATTACAGTGTATTTTATTGGTTACCTGCGGCAATCTCTTCCTGCGCTTTCTTCGGCAAGCCCTTAACCACCTCGTTATACGAGTGATCAATCATGTCGTGTAGTTGTTTTTTGGTGAGTGTCCCATCCAGGCGCACGGTGTTCCACATCTTTTTGTTCATATGGTAGCCGGGCTGTACTTCAGTATATTTTTCGCGTAGTTCAACTGCAAGTTCGGGCTCGCATTTTACATTAAAGCTTGTTCCCTGGCTTATGCTGGTGAGCAGAAACAGCTTGCCGACTACTTTAAATACGAGCGTATCCTCGCCAAAGGGCAGACCTTCTGTCACCGCAGGTTTTTGCAGGCAATAATCACGAAGTTCCTCTAAATTCATTATTAAAATCCGTAAGTTTTAACCAGCTTATTATATGACACCGTTGTACCAAAGAAGTATTTAAATCCAATAGTAAACTGCCGGTACTGGTTGGTTGCATTGTTTTTAAATTTCGACGGAGGGTCATTATACCCGTCCAGGCCCTCGCCAAAAACAAGGTTGTGCACGTAGCCTATATCAATAGCCCAGCCTGGTTCGTTGTACGAGTCGAATATCTTAAATTCATAACCCACTCTTAAAGGGATAGCGTAATTGGTGCTTTTGTCCGAACCGGGGAAAACGTAATCGGGCCCGCCATTAGCCAAAATTACGTTTGTACGTTGCACGGTGTTGTTATTTCTTACCAGCCCAATTCCCGAGCCCACGTAAAAGTTTTTTACCACATTTAAAAACCAGTCGTTTTCGTAATCGATAAAAGAACCCAGCTGAACATCGGCATGGAGGTAAACCGCCAAAAAATTGTTGGTAAACTTGCGGCCAAACTTATCCTTATCAACGGTTAAACCACCGCCCGACAAATGCCCCTTTTGAATCTCCAGTTCAATAGGTAAGTACGGATTGTAATTATAAATAAGACTGCCCTGGAAAGCAATATCATTATCCTGCCTGGGAATGTTGGTATACCCACGCTCATAACTTGCTCCAATGCCAACACCAAATTGATAATAATTGTAACCAGCTTGCGCATTCGCAGCAACAGTAGTAATTACCAGGGCTATTAATAAAATATATCTTTTCAATTGATAAATGTTGCGCAATATTTACAATTTTGGAGTAATATTATACTGTTTCCTCAAAATTAAAAATTTTAGCGACATATTGCTTTATATGAATATTAATTCGTTGCTCACATTTACGGTTACCGAACGCTTTTTAAGGTACGTAACCATTGATACTCAGTCCGACCCGGCTTCCGAAACTACCCCTTCAACGCCAAAACAAAAAGATTTGGGACGCTTGCTGGTGGCCGAGTTACTGGCTATGGGCGTTGCCGATGCCCATATGGATGAATATGGCTATGTATACGCAACTATACCGGCAAATGTTAACAAGCCGGTACCCGTAATTTGTTTTTGCTCGCATATGGATACCGCGCCCGACTGTAGCGGCACCGGGGTTAAGCCAATATTGCATGAAAATTATAGCAGCGAAGACCTTATTTTGCCCGATGACACGTCACAAATAATTAAGCTAACCGAACACACCGATTTAAAAAATCAGTTGGGTAACGACATAATTACCGCCAGTGGTACCACCCTTTTGGGTGCCGATAATAAAGCCGGCGTAGCCGAGATTATGGATGCCTGCTACCAGTTGCTAAATCACCCGGAAATAAAGCATGGTGACATCCGCATATTGTTTACACCCGATGAAGAAATTGGCCGTGGGGTTGATAAGGCTGATATTAAAAAGCTTGGCGCTTATGCTTGCTACACCATGGATGGCGAAAGCGCCGGCAATATGGAAAACGAAACCTTCAGCGCCGATGGTGCAAAACTGTTGATACACGGCGTAAGCTCGCACCCCGGCTTTGCAAAGGGCAAAATGGAAAGCGCCATAAAAAT
>JBDUDE010000922.1:0-3441 GCA_040003105.1 Mucilaginibacter sp.
GAAAATGCTTTGCTTATTTTACTTAGCGAGCCTACCTGGTTTAACGGTAAACGTACGATACGCGATTGCTCGGCAATGGCCTGCAATATCGACTGGCGGATCCACCAAACGGCGTATGATATAAATTTAAAACCTTTGGTTTCGTCAAAACGCTTTGCAGCTTTTATCAAACCTAAGTTACCTTCGTTTATTAAATCGCCAAGGGTAAGTCCCTGGTTTTGATATTGTTTAGCTACCGAAACCACGAAACGAAGATTGGTTTTTGTTAAGCGCTCTAAAGCCGCCTGGTCACCCTCCCGTATTTTCTGCGCTAATATTACTTCTTCTTCGGCTGTTATCAGGTCAACTTTACCAATTTCGTGCAGATATTTATCAAGTGATTGCGACTCACGATTGGTAATAGATTGTGTTATTTTGAGTTGTCTCATTTATATTTATTAACCTCGATTGTGTTGTTTTAGAAATGAACGTGCAAAGCTATAAAATTGTTATAGAAAATTTTCAGTAATCTTCAATAAAATAAATATTTACATTTTACTGATTTGATGCGTGTTATTGCACGGTTTTTGCTGTAGGCGGCTAATAATTATCATATATCATTAAGGTTAAAAATTTCGTTTAGTTTTATCCCTTTTTCGGTATTCTTAAGCGTACAACACTCATTCACCGGGTCGTGTTCAAGGTACAAAATATATTCTTTTTCCGCAGCTTCGGTTAAAAAAAGTTTTTTTTCTTCACAAACTCACTCGTTGGTTAAGCTATATTATTGGACAAAGGAACATGAACATCGAACGCCATCATTGCAGCATATTTCAACGCAGCAGTAATATCTTCCTTTTCTAAAAAAGGGAACGACTCAAATATCTCTTTTTCAGTCTCCCCTGCTGCTAAATGGCTAAGTAAAGTATGCACGGTAAGCCGTTTGCCCCTTATGGTAGGTTTACCGTTACATAGTTCTGGAATCATGGTTATTCTTTCCAAGTATGATTTCATGCGATAAAACTAAAAATTTATAATGAGATTCATCATTATTCTTGTTTTTTGCATGGGCCTACAGACTTGTGTGATGAACTGAGGCTTATTGGCCCCTGGCTCGAGTTCAAAAATCCAAAGATATTTTTAACTAACACCGCAACCGGCTCCGGTAGGAGCCAAATATTGGTAGCAAAACAACAGAAAAAGATATTGCCCTGTAGGGGCAAAACCTATGCGCTATGCCTGTATGGAATATATTTTAGTTGCTCATATAATGCGACAATTGCATGTCGCATAGGTTTCGTACCGATGGCACGAAAAATTATTTTCTTGTATTTCTACCAATATTAGCCCCCGATGGGGGCACATGTCTATCAACAAAGTTGAGCAGCATGGTCGGATACGCTATCCTCCGAAGAGCACTTCATATCTTTAAAATCGACATATCATCAAATTACAAATCGCTCAACTTAAATGTCTCACTCAACTTTATCCCCTTCTCCGTTTGCTGCAAGATGCAACACTCATTCACCGGATCGTGCTCCAAATACAAAATGTATTTATTTTGCACAGCCTCGTTTAAAATCACCTTTTTCTCAGCCAACGTTTTCAACGGAAACATATCATAAGCCATCACATACGGCAGCGGTATATGCCCGGTTGACGGCAGTAAATCAGCCATATACAAAATCTGTTTTTCTTTATAATTGATGAGCGGTAACATCATGGCATCCGTATGGCCATACACAAACCTCACGTTAAAGTTGTCGCTAAATTTTACGCCATCTTCCGTCGAAACAAACTTCAACTGCCCGCTTTCCTGTATCGGCAAAATATTCTCTTTTAAAAACGAGGCTTTTTCACGGTCGTTGGGGTTTGTGGCCCAGTCCCAGTGCTGTGCGTTGCTCCAATAGCTAGCGTTTTTAAAGGCTGGTAAAAGTTTCTCGCCATTCCTAACCACGGCTCCGCCCACATGGTCGAAATGCAGGTGGGTTAAAAACACATCCGTAATATCGTCGCGGTGAAAACCCAGCGCCGCTAACGATTTATCAAGCGTGGCATCGCCATGCAGGTAATAATGGCTAAAAAACTTTTCGTCTTGCTTATTACCTATGCCGGTATCAATCAAAATTAATTTACCGTCATCTTCAACAAGCAGGCAGCGCATGGCCCAGGTGCACAGGTTGTTTTCATCGGCAGGATTGGTCCTGCTCCAGAGGGTTTTGGGCACAACGCCAAACATGGCGCCGCCGTCAAGTTTAAAAAAGCCTGTATTTATTGTATGTAATTTCATAGTCGATAGACCATAGTCCATAGACCATGGTATTCAAAAGTAGGTTACTATTTGCAAAAATCATTCTTTCTATGGTCCATGGACTATCGTCTATGGACTACTTTTATTCCGTATTCCGTAAAAAGTTGTTCCGCCTCGAGCAAATTATTCAATTCATCGCCGCCCAGCGCATAAACAATCCCAATCCCCCTATCCAAACACAAGGTCAGCATTTCATGCGCGTATGACATCGATGCAGGGTTTGGCAGCTTTACAATTTGCATAAATGCCGGCATTTCCAGGTAATCACCCAAAATAACCGTATCATCTACAAGTTGGTTTTTAAGCCTATGCGCTTCGGCGGATGTGGCGGCAGTTATCAGTACATTCATATCAGCTTACTGAACTATCAGACCATCCTTCATCGATACCGTGCGGTCGCTCATATCTGCCAAATCCTTGTTATGGGTTACAATCACAAACGTTTGGTTAAACTCCTTGCGCAGCCGTATAAACAACTCATGCAACTCCAGCGAGTTAGCCGAATCCAGGTTACCCGACGGCTCATCCGCAAAAATAATCGACGGACTGTTTACCAGTGCACGAGCCACCGCCACCCGCTGTTGCTCGCCACCCGAAAGCTGATTGGGCTTATGGTTAAGCCTGTCGCCTAAACCAAGCAGTTTAAGCAATTCAGTTGCACGCTTTTCGGCATCTTTACGGGCAGCGCCGGCAATAAATGCAGGGATACAAACATTTTCGATAGCATCAAATTCGCCCAGCAAATGGTGAAACTGGAAAATAAACCCTAAACGCTGGTTGCGGAAAGCGCTTAAATCTTTATTGCTCAACCCGCTTACTTCGGTATTGTCTATGTAGATTTTACCGATGTCGGGCCTGTCTAACGTGCCTAAAATATTCAGTAGCGTACTTTTGCCTGCACCGGAGGCACCTACAATAGTTACGATTTCGCCTTCGCCAACTTCAAAGTCAACGCCCTTAAGTATTTGCAGCTGTCCGTATGATTTATGGATGTTCTGAGCTTTGAGCATGGGGCTAAGTTAGAGATTAGTGGTTAGACATTGGAGATTAGGATGAAAAAAGTTAATGCAAAAACGATTATGCCGCAATAAACTACCAAACTCAATGGATGAATACCTCATAGCACTTATTAGTGGATATCGCGTTGGATA
>JBDUDE010000955.1:0-3440 GCA_040003105.1 Mucilaginibacter sp.
AGTCGGCGCATTTGATAACGTCCATGTTGTGCTCGATGACGATGATGGTATTGCCGTGTTCGAGCAGCGCATCGAATGACTTGAGCAGTTTTTTAATATCTGCAAAGTGCAGGCCTGTAGTTGGCTCGTCGAAAATAAACAGTGTTTTATGGGTGTTATTACCCTTAACCAGGAACGATGCCAATTTTATACGCTGTGCCTCGCCGCCAGATAGGGTGTTTGACGATTGTCCTAATTGTACATAACCCAAGCCAACGTCCATCAACGGCTTTATTTTATTGATGATCTTTGGTTCTTTGGCAAAAAAATCCAGGCCCTCCTCAATCGTCATGCTTAGTACTTCCGACACGTTTTTATCCTGGTAGGTAACGTCAAGTATATGCTGCTTAAAGCGTTTGCCCCCGCAGGTTTCGCAGGTAAGGAAAATATCAGCCATAAACTGCATCTCAATCTTCACTTCGCCTTCGCCCTGGCAAACATCGCAGCGACCACCTTCAACGTTAAATGAGAACGCCGATGGTTTTAGGCCAGCAGCTTTAGCAACAGGCAGCGCAGCATACAGGTTGCGTATCTCGTCCCAAGCCTTTACATAAGTAACAGGGTTGGAACGCGACGAGCGGCCGATAGGGTTTTGGTCAACCATTTCAACCTGTTCAATTTTCTGGTAATCGCCCTCGATGCTGTCATACGCGCCGGTTTGTTCGGCATTATAATTGCCCAATGTTTTTTGCAGCGCAGGTGCCAAAATCCGCTTCACCAAACTGGTTTTACCCGAGCCGGATACACCGGTAACCACTGTTAAAACACCCAGCGGGAATTTAGCATTTACATGCTGCAGGTTATTTTCCCTTGCACCTTTTATCTCTATAAAATCGTTCCATTTACGGCGGCTGGTTGGTATAGCAATTTGCTCCTTCCCGCTCAAATAGCGACCGGTTAGGCTTTTATCATCCTTTAAAATTTCGTCATACGTGCCACTGAAAACCAGGTTACCGCCGTGTGTGCCGGCTTCGGGACCAATATCAATTACATGGTCGGCGGCCTTCATTATCTCTTCTTCGTGCTCAACTACCAAAACGGTATTGCCTACGTCGCGCAGAGACTTTAACACGCCAATCAACCGTTGCGTATCGCGCGGGTGCAGCCCGATGCTTGGCTCATCCAATACATAAACCGAACCCACCAAACTACTACCCAACGAGGTAGCCAGGTTAATACGCTGCGACTCACCGCCAGATAACGTATTTGACAACCTGTTCAACGTTAAATAACTCAAACCAACATCATTTAAAAACAACAGACGGTTGCTTATTTCCATCAGCAGGCGTTTGCCTACTTTGGCATCAGTTTCGTTAAGCGCTATTGTCTGAAAAAAAGCCAGCGCCTTATCCAGAGCCATCAGCACCACGTCGGTTATTGATTTTCCGTTGATTTTTACGTAGGAGGCATCTTTCCTTAACCTGCTGCCCTTACATTCCGGACAAGTGGTTTTACCCCTGTATCGCGATAGCAAAACCCGGTATTGTATCTTATAGGTCTGCTCCTCCATTTCCTTAAAAAAAGCATTCAGGCCCTGGAAATGTTGGTTGCCCGTCCACAGTAATTGCTGTTCCTTTTCTGTCAGGAAATTATATTGGCGATGGATAGGAAAATCAAATTTTATTGCGCTTTTAACCAGCCTGTCGTTCCACTCACGCATCTTTTCGCCGCGCCATGGCGCAATTGCGCCTTCGTAAACACTTTTGCTTTTATCGGGTATTACCAAATCCTCGTCGATGCCGATTACCTTGCCGTAGCCCTCGCACCGTTTACAGGCACCATAGGGATTGTTGAAGCTGAAAAAGTTTGGCGTAGGTTCCTCAAAGCGGATACCATCCAGCTCAAACCTGTCACAAAAAAAGCGTTCGGTTTCGGCTTCTGCTTCCGGCTCGGTATAACGTACGTAACAATCGCCTTTGCCTTCAAAAAATGCAGTTTGTATCGAGTCGCCTAAACGGCTGTAAGTTTCGTCTTCGTCGTTTTTCGAGATGCGGTCGATTACTATTCGGACGGTTGTAGAGATTTGAGACGTGAGATTTGAGATTTGAGATTCAGCTTCATCGCTTTCTGCTATCGCCTCTTTTTCTTTAGCTTTCTTGCTTTTACCTTTCGACTTTGACCTTTCGACTTTAACTTCACCATCTTCCCCGGCCACCTCTTCAACCAGCCAGCTGCCATCATCCACAATGCTCATGTCTTCCAGCAGGTCTTCAATTTTTGAAAGCTTGCCGCGGAATTCGACCCTTACAAAACCTTTTTGCATCAGCACCGCTAGTTCCTCTTTCAGGCTACGGTTGTTGTGCGGGTAAAGCGGGCAAAGTATAGTCACCATAGTTTCGGCAGGCAGCGTCATGATGAAATTAATGACATCGGTAACCGAATCCTTCTTAACCAAACCACCCGATACCGGCGAAATCGTTTTACCGATACGCGAAAACAACAGCTTTAAATAATCGTAAATCTCGGTTGATGTACCAACAGTTGAACGCGGGTTTGAAGTGATAACTTTTTGCTCGATAGCTATTGCCGGTGCTATCCCCTTAATATAATCAACATCGGGTTTGTTCATGCGGCCCAGGAACTGGCGCGCGTACGATGAAAGGCTCTCCACATAACGGCGTTGCCCTTCGGCATAAAGCGTATCAAAAGCCAATGACGACTTACCCGAACCCGACATGCCGGTAATAACTACCAGCTTGTTTTTAGGTATGGCCACATCCATATTTTTAAGGTTGTGTACCCGGGCGCCTTTAATAATAATATGATGTTGGGGGTCTTTTTCTGCTTCTTCCATTTGCAAGTTCATAGTTCATGGTTGATAGTTCATGGTAAAAAGCTTACCTGGTGACCTATAGACCCTTAGTTGGCCATTGTTTCTGGTCCATTTTTTCACTGCAAATAGCGTTCCGGCTATGAACTATGAACTATCAACCATGAACTTCCGCCCAAAATGCAAAAATCCTAAAATATTTAGCAGAATCCAAATCAGTTTTAGAAATAGTATGGGCTTATCTGCCTATTTACTAAATACTTTGCATTGTGCTGACAATTGCAAATAAAACCTTTTGAAATGCTCCAAGTCTATGATTTAACCGTATATTAGAGTGAGAAATATTTGTCGCGAAAAATAATATTTGTTTATTTGGTGATAATTTGTTTTATTTGGGATAACAATTTTTTAATCCCTAAAAGATAACGCTATAGAAAAAACTCTACTTTAATAAAATATTTTAAATACTTAAGTAAGTAGTTTTCTATGGATTTTCAATTGAAGAGTGACCAGGATTTAATCCATCTTTACGTTGCGGGCGATGAAGGAGGGCTGGTAGAATTAATTCGCCGCTACCAATCAAAAATATACACTTCCATTTATTTGCTTGTTAAAGACGAATATCTTGCCG
>JBDUDE010000998.1:0-3436 GCA_040003105.1 Mucilaginibacter sp.
ATCGTGCCATCGTCCAATTGAACGTATTTGGTTTTATTTTTTACCGCACGGTAAATTTGTTTAAGTGATGCTCTTGTTTTACCAAATTTGGCGTTGGCTATCACGTTAAACCAGTTGATTCCGCTTAATACCTTAATGCTGATTTTTACCTTGTTGGGGTTAAGCTTATTACCTTCTAACTCGTTAAAACCCAGAATGGTGATGTTTTGTCGCTGCCAGTCGTCAAACACACTTAAAAACCAGTCCTCATCTAAAAAGCGTTTCTTATGGAGGTAAAAATAGGCCAGGTCATTATCCAGTTGTTCTTCAAAATACGGATGTTGTTTGACCAGCAGTGCCGTAAAATCAATTTCAGCCTCATCATTGCGCCAAACCATAAACTCTTTGCCTGCATTGTCAACCGAGTAAATTTGTTTTTTTGTTCGAACGGATATTTCCACCTCGCCGTAGCGCATCACCGGGATAATCATCACATGCGCGCCAAAATCCGACAGGTAAATTATGCGCTCCGTTTCGTTGGTAAAGCCTTGTTGTTTTAGCTGCACCGGGGTGGCGACCGGAATATGCTTATAATCAATTTTAACCTTTTCCTCCAGCTTGTAAAGCAGCTGTTTTTTAAACTCGTCAAATTTAGAGGTATGAATCAGCAGGTTATCAGGCTGTTTAGTTAAAAGGTTGAGCACATTCAGTTGCTGCAGGTTATCCGCCAGGTAAAGCCCCTCGCCGGTATCCACAAAATAGCTGAATTTTATTTTCAGGTCTCTTAAATCGTAAAGCCTGTTCTCAATCCCTAACGTTGCCGACAGCTCAAAAAATTGCTCCTTTGGCTCTACCGCCAGTTTAAGCTCGCGACTAATCACCCCTACCTTTACCGGGAAGATAGACGATGCTGTGACCTTTTCGGATATCTCATTATTGTGGTAATAAAAATCGTAGCCCGGCGGATTTTTGATAACGGCACGTAGAGCCATAATATCGGCATCGCTCAGCGTTTTGTTTACGTGATTCTGAAATTTGTGAATACCCGTGAAGAACTTAAGCAATTGCGCATCTTCTGTTTCCCAGATAAAATCAAGCGGCGGCAAGGCTGTTAAAGGATTTTTTATTTTGCCTTCTTTGCTTATTTCGGCCCTGTAAAGTTCTACAAACAAATATTTATAGTATTTATGCTGCTTAAGCACTATGCAAACCGCGCCCTCATCACTACTGCCTGCCAGGACCCGCTCAGCCGCAACAACATTATTCAGCAGGGCCAGGCTATGTTTATTTACCGGGATTAAAGACGATAAACGCGGCGCAATCTCAACTTGCTTGTTGGTATAATCTATCCTGAAATAATCGTCAAGATTGGTTTCATTTTCTAACCCGTAATCAACGGCAAATTTCTTTAGCTTTCCGTGGCGCCGCTTATCATCAAAAAAAATCTGCAATTCTTCGCGCTTGATGATGGCTGAAAGTACTGCAGCCTGGTGCTCGCATAATTTATCTTTTTCGGTATTGCAATCGCAGGTTAAGGTTAGGTAATCGGATTCTTGCACAACGGTAACGTCCGGAAAAACTACTTTGCTATGCTGATTGATAAAAACGCCGTAATTAACTTCGAGCAACAACGGAAATATGTGCCTGCTATCGGTAAGGTCAGGGTATATTCCGGAGTAGCTGTGCTGGGCAATCCCTATATCGGTTAACGTATCAATGCGCACGCCTTTTAAAATAACGGAGTGTTTTTCGGGTTTGTGCGATTTATTTTCGGGTGGATTGCTCAATAGAATTTACTATACCTGTTTGCAGGTAAATATCCGGACAAATAATAGTATTTGGTAATATTGAAACTAAAAGCTTTAGAATTGCTTGCGAGGCCTTTTAGCGCGTTGAAAATCGCCGCCACCGCCAACATTGCGCGAGCCGTAATTAGGACGTGGAGGCGGAACAGGTTTTTCTTCTCTTATTTTTACGTTGATTTGCCTGCCGCTTACTTTTGTGCCATCGAGCGCTTCTACAGCGCGATCAGCACCCTCTTGGTCGGCCATTTCAAGGAATGCATAGCCTTTGCAAATCCTGGTTTTTTTGTCACGCACAATTTTAATGGTGATAATGTCACCATGGAAACCGACAAGCATCGCGATGTCAAGTTCCGTAAATTCAAGCGGAAAACCGCCGAAAAAAAGTTTAACCATAAATTATAAAACAGTGATGGTTCAAATATAATAACTTGGCTGATAAAACACTATTTTTATTTATTGACGCCGCAAACACTATTATATTATCATGGCCAGCAAATAGTTGTGTTTCGCATATTAATTTCCGGCCCGCTTGCCTTCAACCCTACATTACCTCTACAGAATTTTCATGCTCCCGTATAAAATACCTTTGCCTTGTATGCGCAATATCAATTTTCATATTAATTAACTGAAAATCCTGCGAATTAACCGTATCGCAACAAATGCAGTCTTTGGCTAATTATTGTCTTTAGGCAATATAGCCGCCGGTTTTAACATCACTTTAATGCGAACGATTCGTATCAAATATTTATAATTTGTTTATAATCAATTATTTATGATTGTTATTTAACTTTACAAAGGATAAACCTGCTATCAGCCTTAACTAGCTATGCCATACAATTACACATCTCCCGGAGCCTGAAATTTCATAGTTTGCCTAATTATTACGATGTGTTTTGACCAAAGTATTAACCAATAACTAACACATATTATTAACCTTTAATTACTACATTATGAAATCAAAATTCAACTCTTATCTCTTGATGGCCTTCGCCGCGGTACTCTTTATTTTATCTTCGTGCCGAAAGGAAAACAAAGCCGACTACGCACCAAAGTCGGTAGATTTATCATCAAAAAATACGGAAACCCCACTGCCGGTAACCGCTGCAACTTTTAAGGTGATAGGTTACATGCCCAGTTGGGAAGGCGATGTAAATACCGTACAGTACAGCAAGCTTACGCACATTAACTACGCATTCCTTATCCCCAACACCAACGGCAGCCTGCAGGCGCTGGATAACACACCTAAATTTACCAGCCTGATTACCGCAGCACACAATAATGGCGTTAAAGTGATGATATCTGTTGGCGGCGGTGGAGGCGGCGATGCGTTCCATACAATTGTAGCCAGTTCTGGCACGCGTACTGCCTTTGTAAACAATATGGTAAGCTTTGTAAACCAATATAATGCCGATGGTGTGGATGTGGATTGGGAATTCCCCTCAGCCGGCACCGAAGCGAATAACTTTTTATTGATGATGCAGCAATTAGCCACCGCAATGCATAACAATGGCAAACTTTGCACCATTGCCGTTATCTCAACCGGCGCCAGCTACATCACCAGCGGTATGTTCACTGCGCTCGATTGGCTGAATATAATGGACTATGATGATAATAACTTCCAACACTCCACGTATCAATCAGCAGTTGATTGC
>JBDUDE010000883.1:0-3431 GCA_040003105.1 Mucilaginibacter sp.
TCTTTCAATGGTAAAACCAAAGACGATAATATTATGGTTTCATCATTTCTGGCGGATGACCAGTACATTAAAACTTTAGGACTGAAGTGGAAATATGAACCACTTACCGGCGAAAAACTTTCCGGCGTGGACCGGTTGGTAATAAATGAAGCAGCTATTGAAAAACTTCACCTCCCCGCAAATCCTATAGGCAGCTACGTTCAATCGGGCGACAATAAAATGAAAGTTATGGGCGTGTTAAAGAATTTTAATTTTACCTCGCTTCAATCTGAGGTTTCAGCAATGGTTCTTTATATGGTTCCTGATAACATGCCGTTTTATTCCAGAGACGGCCGCAACTTGTTCGCAAGAATAAAACCGCATACCAACCTGCCGACTTTGCTGGGCAAAATGCAGGCTCTCTATAAAAAATACGATAAGGACACGCCATTCGATTACACCTTTATGGACGATGCTTTTAATGCGCAATACAAAGCCGAAGACAGGCTGGCCTCTATATTCAGTGTATTTACCTATATCACTATCATACTGGCAACACTCGGCTTATTTGGTTTGGCCGCCTTCACTATCGAACAGCGCACCAAAGAAATTGGTATCCGCAAGGTTTTGGGTGCGAGCCTGGTATCAATCAATACTTTGCTATCGCGCGACTTTTTAGTGCTGGTGGTATTATCAATTACCATTGCTTCGCCAATAGCATGGTGGGCCATGCATAAATGGCTGGAGGGCTTTGCCTACCGCATAACTATTTCGTGGTGGATGTTTGCCGTGGCGGGTTTTGCAGCTGTTATTACCGCAATTGTAACTGTCAGCTACCATGCAATTAAGGCCGGCATTGCAAATCCGGTGGATAGCCTCAGAAGTGAGTAGGTAGTGGGCAGTAGCAGTAGCTGTCAAAATGAAAAACGCTGCAACGTTTCAAGCACTTTAAAAGTCATCCATACTAATGAACCAGTGAACGAATGAACCAAATATCATGATAAAAAATTATATCAAAATAGCCTGGCGAAACCTTAGCAGGAATAAGGGTTTCACCATTACCAACCTATTAGGTTTAACAATTGGAATAACCTGTACCATCTTCATTTTTTTATGGGTGAATGATGAACTTACTTTCGATAAGTTTAACACTAACAACAAAACCATTTACCAGGTAATTGCCAACCGCGATTTTAAGAACAGCATATTTACCGACCAAAATATGGTGTTCCCGCTGGCTAAATCACTGGAAACGGGCTATCCGCAGATAAAAAATGCGGTAATGTCCAGCTATACCTCGCCCCAGCAATTTGTGTACGGGCAAACCAAGCTGAAAAAGAACCTGGCTACTGTAGGCGGACGCTACTTTGATATGTTTACCTGTAAATTCATCAATGGCAATCCCAAAACAGCATTAACAGAGCCAAATAGCCTCGTGTTGACGGAGTCGACCGCCAAATCGTTTTTTGGGGATGCAGATCCCATTAATAAAGCGATTAAAATTAACGACCAGTTGCTAAAGGTAACAGCTGTTATAGCTGATATGCCGGGTAATTCAACCCGGCAGTTTGAAGCTTTGTCGGCGTTTAGTCCATCCGACCCGCAGGTTCAAAGTGCGATGAAGGAATGGCAAAATTCATCCTATTCGGTTTATATCGAGACCACACCCAATCCAAATATTGCTGCTATCGAGAAGGCTATTAACAAGGTAATGTTCGACCATAACCACGATAAAATAAGCACTTATTTTACCGTGCCCATGAGCAGGTGGCACCTTTACAGCGACTATAAGGAAGGCAAAAACACCGGTGGGCAAATTGAATACGTGCGTTTGTTTACTATCATCGCCATTATTATTTTGTTGATAGCCTGTGTAAATTTCATGAATCTTTCAACAGCACGTTCCGAAAAACGGGCTAAAGAGGTGGGCATCCGGAAAACACTGGGGTCGGATAAAAAACAATTGATAACACAATTTTATTTCGAATCGCTGCTGTTGTCACTGATGGCTTTTGCACTGTCGATTGTTGCAGTTTACCTTTTAATGCCGGCTTTTAACTCGTTGGTTGGTAAACAATTAAGCTTAAACCTTACCGACCCTTTGTTTTGGACCGGCGCAATTATAATCATCCTATTTACCGGGGTTATGGCAGGCAGCTATCCTGCATTGTACCTGTCATCATTTAACCCGGTAAAGGTGTTAAAGGGTACGTTTGCGGCGGGTAAAAGTGCGGTATTGCCGAGGCGGATACTGGTGGTTGGCCAGTTTGTGATCTCTATTTTTTTAATAGCCGCAACGCTTATCATCTATAAACAAATTCAGCATGTTAAGGACAGGGATATGGGTTACAACTCCAATAACCTGATTATGCTGCCGTCGACACCAAACGCCGATAAAAACTTTAAGGCGATAAAAAATGATATGCTGAAGTCGGGACTAATAAAAGAGGTAACCCGCACCTCATCGCCGATTACTGATATCTGGTGGAGGTCGCCGTCTCCATCGTACGTGGGTATGCCGACCGATTCGAAAATAATTTTCTCCGGCATCCAGACTGATTTAAATTTTACCACCACAATGGGTATTAAATTGCTGCAGGGACACGACTTTTTGGGTACACCTGCAGATTCGGCCTCGATGATGCTCAATAAAGCGGCCGTTGATGCCATGCACGTAAAAAACCCGATTGGCATGGAAATGAATTATGGCCGGCGGAAATATACAGTGATCGGCGTGATAGCAAATGTGGTTATGACATCGCCATACGACCCTGTAGACCCGCTGATGGTATATTACAGCGACAAGGGCTCAGCGTGTATTACCACCCGTTTGCGTGACGGCGTAAAGCCTCAGCAGGCAATCGATTTATTTAAAAAGCTTTTTGCCGAATATAGTCCTGCCGATGTTTTTGAATACCAGTTTGTTGACAAGGAATTTGGTAAAAAATTTATTGCGGAAGAGCTGATTAGCAGCCTCACCAACATTTTTGCCGGCCTGGCCATATTTATTTGCTGTATTGGTTTGGCAGGATTAGCCTCATTTACTATTGAAAAACGCTTCCGCGAGATAGGCATCCGCAAAGTGTTGGGCGCTACAGTGAAACAATTGCTGATGCTGATAGCAACAGAGTTTTTAAAGCTGGTGGCAATAGCATTTGTTGTAGCCGTGCCGCTAACCTGGTGGTTGATGCACAACTGGCTGCAAAAATACACCTACCATATCGATATCAGTATCTGGATGTTCGGCATAGTAGGGGCGCTCATTTTATTGTTAACCATGGTGGTGGTAAGCCTTAATACGCTTAGCGCCGCTACGGCGAACCCGGTGAAGAGCCTGCGTTCCGAGTGATTAGAGACCAGAGTTCAGGAAAAACTTCCGGCTATGAACTATGAGCCATCAACTATAAACTAACATATGTTACGAAATTATATTAAAACCATGTGGCGCAGCC
>JBDUDE010000811.1:0-3431 GCA_040003105.1 Mucilaginibacter sp.
ATTGCTTCGTACCTCGCAATGACAAATAGATGATAAGCTTCACGTCCCTCAATCCACCAACTCCCGCAAATCCACCGCAACCACCCTGGATATGCCTTGCTCAACCATGGTTACACCATAAATAATATCAGTGCTGGCAATAGTGCGTTTATTATGGCTGATGATAATAAACTGCGAGTCTTTAGAGAACTCCCTGATGATATTGTTAAACTTATCGATGTTGGTATCGTCGAGCGGGGCGTCAACCTCGTCAAAAATACAGAAAGGGGCCGGTTTCAGCAGGTAAAGCGAAAACAATATAGCTGTTGCCGTTAGCGTTTTCTCACCACCTGAAAGCTGATTTATCGACAAGGGCCGCTTGCCTTTTGGTTTGGCAATAATGTCTATATCAGATTCAAGCGGGTGGAGCGGGTCGCTAAGAATCAGGTCGCACGAGTCTTCTTCATTAAACAGCGACCGGAACACTTTTATAAAATTCTCGCGCACCAGCGTGAACGATGTCATAAACTTTTCTTTCGCGGTATCGTCAATTTCCTGTATGGTTGCGAGCAGCGAGGCTTTGGCATCACTTAAATCTTTCTTTTGCGCTTGTATAAAGGTATAACGCTCGTTCATTTCGTTATAAGCCTCAACTGCAAGCGGGTTTATCGCGCCAAATTCATCCAGGCGTTTTTTTAGTTTCTCGGCTTTATCACGTATTTCGTGTTCATTTTCACCCTCTCCTACTTCAGTCTCCGGTAAATCCTGTATATCAATATTAAACTCAACCGACAGCCTTTCTTTTAAAGCGTTAAGTTCCAGCTTTAAGTTATTGCGCTCATCCTTAAGTTCGTTCTCTATTATCTCGGCATTATCTTTCTTACGCCTTAAGACCGTGATTTCTTCTTCGGTTTCCGATATCTTCTCGCGCCATGCGTAATATTCCTGCTCGGCCTGTTGGGTAGCTTTTTCAAGCAGGTCCTTTTGCTCGTACATTTCAAGCAGGTCATCATCCGAATTGTCGGCCTGCTGCAAATTCTGTTGTATGGCAAGTTTTACCTTCTCCAGTTCGTCGCTATTTACTTTTATCCGGCCCTCCAGGTTTTCTTTTTGCGATTCGCGGTAGTCCAAATCCTTCACCAAACCTGATACCTTGTTTTGCTGCTGGTGGAAGCGGATATTCTCCTGGTTATAGGCATTTGATTTTACTGATACAAACTCGTTCAGCTCATTAAAGGCAAGCTGCTTTTCGGCGAACAATTCGTTTTGCTCCTGCTTTTGGGCCTTCAGGTCTTCCAGCAAAGGCAACAGGGCTATGGTTTCTTCTTTAATGCTGGTTATTTTGCGGGCAATATCTTCCTTGCGGTTAAGGCTGTTTTCAATAAAAGTCTGGTACTGCTCCTGCCGGGTTTTAACGGTCACCAGTTCGGTATTCAGCAGGTTTAATTCATGCTGCTTTTGTTTTATCTCGGCAGCTTTACCGGCCGCTTTTAGTTCACCCAGCTTAGTGTGTAGCCTGTCGAAACGCTCTTTAAGTTCATGTACTTCAACATCAATCAGCTTAATCACCTTCAGCAGGGCCTCCAGGTTTTTTGCGCGGCCAATACGCTTACCCTCAAACAAACCCACCGAACCACCTGCCATTGCATGTTTGGATTTGTTGAACTTACCGCTTTTGCCAATCACGACTACGCCATCAGGCAAGGTTGCATTGTTTAATGCGCTGTCGCTCTCATCATTAACCAGGTAAACGTTTTTCAGCAGATGGTCGCAAAGGGGCTGGTATTGTTTTTCAACCTCCACCACATTTAAGGCCGGTATAGCCCCTTCCAGCTCCAGTTTCTCCGAAAAGCTTTGCGTAGTTTCATAACTGTCCAATACAAAAAACTGTGCCCGGCCCTGCGCAGCTTTGCTTAGCAGGTTGATGGCTTTAATCGCTTCGGTGTAGCTGTCAACCACGTAATGGTTCATCAGCGGCTCCAGGTAGTTTTCAATAGCCACCCGGTATTCCTCGCGGCAAAATAATATATCGCTAAACAGCGGCGCACTTTTCGACCACTCCGTATTCTTCTTTAAAAACCGAATAGACTCCGGGAAGCCTTCCAAATTATCAACCATGCTCTTGGTAAGGTTGTATTCGTTTTGCTTGGCATCCAGCTTACGGCTTTCTTTAATAATGGTTTCCTGTACAGTATTTAACTCTGTTTCAGTGGCTGTTATCTGTTCCTGCAGCTTGGTCTCAAATTCAACCACCTGGTCATAATCTTTTTCGGCGGCTTCTACCTTTTCAAGTAAACCGTCAACCGCAACGTTAAAATGCGAAAGCTCGGCTTCTTTGCTGCTGGCGTCTTCCATATTACGCTGGGCTTCCTGCTCCAGCGCCTGTTCCTGTATCTTTAAAATATCAAGATCCTTTTCGGCCTTGTAAGCCTGGTTTTGCAGGCGGGTATTAATATTAGTTAGTTCGGACAGCTCGCCCCGCGCTTCCGACTGCTGTGCCCGTAATTCATCAACAGCTTCCTTTAGGTCAGTTACCTGCGCAATTACCTTTTGCAGGTTTTCATCCTCCTGCATTTT
Source organism: Mucilaginibacter sp. (assembly GCA_040003105.1). Lineage (GTDB taxonomy): Bacteria > Bacteroidota > Bacteroidia > Sphingobacteriales > Sphingobacteriaceae > Mucilaginibacter. Next base: position 2,557 of record JBDUDE010000811.1, read on the forward strand.
TTCTTCCGACAGGCGCTTGATATTATAAAGCACATGGTTAAACTGGGTGTTATCTTTGTCCAGTTCTTCGGTTAACCGCGCCTCCTTATCCTGCTGAAATTTCAGCTGTTCATTCTTTATCTTCTTCTCACTTTCATAGGCGCGAATTTTTGACACATATTCGTTAGTTGCCTTTTGCTGTACCGAAAGATTTTTCTCTTTGGTAAGGCTGTCCAGCTTTTGCTGCTGCAAAAATGCCTCAAAAGTATCAATCTGTGTTACTATGCCCGATTTACCCTCTTTATGCTTTTGCTCCTGTTCCTCAATCCGTGCCAGCGACTCGCTGAAGGATGCAATCCTAAACGATGCCAGGGTGATACTTAGTGCCTTGTATTGTTCTTTTATCTGGTAGTAGCGCTCCGTCTTTTTCGCCTGGTTTTCCAGTGTTTTCAGGTTCTTTTCTATCTCAAAAAGCAGGTCCTCTACCCTTTCCAAATCGGCCTCGGTATCTTTCAGCTTGGTGAAGGTTTGTTTTTTACGCAGCTTGTATTTTGAAATACCCGAAGCCTCCTCGAACAAATTACGGCGCGAACCTTCTTTATTGGTGATGATCTCGTCTATCATCTTCAACTCGATGATAGAGTACGAATCGGCGCCGATGCCCGTATCCAAAAACAAATCGGTAATATCCTTTAACCTGCATTGCACATCGTTCAACCTGTATTCGCTTTCCCCGGTGCGGTACAAGCGACGTGTAAGTGTCACCTGCGAGAAATCCGTTGGCAGGATGTTCTTGGTATTATCAAAAGTCAGCGAAACTTCCGCGAGGTTGGCGGCCTTGCGGCTTTTGGTACCGTTAAAAATAACATTGTCCATTTTCTCCGACCGCAGCATCC
>JBDUDE010000634.1:0-3427 GCA_040003105.1 Mucilaginibacter sp.
CAATTTTTGCACCTGAATGCTTCGCCGGCGACCAAGATTGAAAAGATATTCGGCAGCTATGCATTTATCGAAGGCTGGGCACATTATTGCGAAAAAATGATGGCAGACGAAGGTTATGGCCATAATGGCGACACCGTTAAAGCGGCGAAATACAGACTGACCCAATCAGGCGATGCGTTGTTGCGCCTATGCCGCCTGTGTGTTTCCATAAAAACCCATTGCCAGGGCATGAAGCTGGATGATGCCACCAAGTTCTTTATGGCCAACTGGTACCAGGGCGAAAAACCATCGTACCAGGAAGCCCTCCGCGGCACTTTTGACCCCGGTTATTTGTTTTACACCATTGGTAAGTTGGAAATATTGAAGCTCCGTACAGACTACGAAAAACAGGAAGGCGCCAACTTCTCGCTCAAAAAATTCCACGACGAAGTGCTAAACCATGGCATGCCGCAGCTGCGTTTGTTAAGAGAGGTTATGTTGAAGGATAAGAATACGTGGAGTGATGTAATGTAAAAAACATTGTCATTCCGAACGTAGTGAAGAATCTTATACAACGGACAGGTAACCGCTTTACAAGTCGTACGCATACCTGTATGGTGTGAATATCGCACGTATAAGATTCTTCGCTCACGCTCAGAATGACAAAGTATTAGAAATTAATGGGCCGGAGCTCCCGGAGGTGCCGGTGGCGATTTCAAATGCTTTGGCGGCGCACAACTTGTGCTTAACATTGCATACACAGCGGTAAGCAACATCATTGTTATTATTTTCTTTTTCATGGTAGTGTTTTTAAGTATAACCACCATAAAGACTCAATTGTTTTGTTTTGATGATTTCACCGATTGGAGAACGATTTTTCGCTTTTGTTTGTTTTCAAAGGCGCTCAAGAGGGCTTCGCCGTTACACCGATTAGTAGTCATGCCGCTTTTCCTAATCTCTGGTCTCTAACCTCTAATCACTGCCCCAACGTCAAACTCTGTGGTTTCCGTTTCTCGGGCGGCAATGCCTGGTATTTTTTGTAGCTGTCGTTTATGTAAACCGCCAGCGATACATTGTCGTTGCCTTTTATAAATGCATAGGTAGGGCGATACATCAGCATAAAATCTTCCAGTTCAATTCCTTTTAGCGGCACTATACTGCCAACGTAAGTACGGGTAAATACGGCATCTATCCGGCGCTCTTCTTCCTCGCGTTTAAAATAGCGCTTAAGTCTTCGGGCGTCTTTAGCTTCCTTGCCAAACCAGGTGGTCGGCGAAAGCACATACAGCTTGCTTTTTGTATATATTTCCGGATACTCCTTATGCGGGTCAAACGCCTGGCGGGTTGAGTTAATAGTCACCTCGCGCAGGGCTATTGTTTTGGTAACCAGTTGTATCTTTTTAGGCGCCAAATCAACCAGGTACAAGGTATCCGAAACATACCCCGGCGAATCAAATATCAGCAGGTTACCAACTTCGGCCTTTATGCTAAAGTTGCCGTTTTTATCAGTAATTCCTAGTTGTTTACTGTTGCTATTCCTGATAAAAACATCAGGTAGTTTGTTGCCGCTTGCGCTTTCGTAAACAGTCCCTTTTAACAAGCCCTGTGCACTTGCAGACCCCGCCATTACAGCTAACAGCAAAATCAAAATATATCTCATTTTCATGGCAGATGAATTATACTGTCAAAATAAACCTATTTTCATTAATAAAGGTTTTGATTTTAACATTTCGATAAACATTTTACAAACAGGTGTAAAAACAATGGTCAATTGCTAAAAAGCAAAAAGCCCGGCTTACGCCGGGCTGTATTTTTTCCTAATCTCTAATCTGCAATCAACTAATCACTAACTACTGTTTCTTCCAAACGTTATTCGCCTCGTTTACATCCGGGAAAACATGATCGGGGTCATAAGTAACCGACTCGATAGCTTCAGTTGAATTGTACCTTAATCTCCAGAACTTGTTGCGCTGCCATACTTCAACCGGCAGTTTTACCCGGTCGGTTTTACCGCTAACGGTTTTAATTTCGAGTATAACCGGCATTACTTGTTTTTCAAGGTTGTCGATAGTGATAATGGCGCCTTTTGTTGGGTCATTATCTACGTAGTCAACGCTGCGTATGCCAACATCAAGCCTCCAGTTATTCTGGAACCAGCCTTTCCAGAACCATTGCAGACTTTCGCCTGATACATTTTCCATCGTGCGGAAAAAGTCATCAGGTGTTGGGTGTTTAAACGCCCATCTTTCAACATAAGTCCTGAATGCGCGGTCGAAACGCTCGGGACCCATTACCTGTTCACGCAACAGCACCAGCCCTGTGCTTGGTTTAAAATATTCATTCAGGCCTTTAATGTTTTCTTTGAACCCATCAGCCTGGCTTAAAATTGGTTCAACACCAACGTGTGTCAGAGCGTCGGCAATCTTGTGCAAATCGGTTGGTTTCTTCTGGGCATATTCACCTTTATTAAAGTCGTCTGTTGAAAGTGTGTTAATAAAAGTATTGAACCCTTCATCCATCCAGCCGTGCAGCCTTTCGTTCGAGCCTACTATCATCGGGAACCAGGTATGGCCAAACTCGTGGTCGTTAACACCCCAAAGACTGCCCTTTGTAGCCTTGTAGCCACAAAAAACAATACCAGGATATTCCATACCGCCAACTATGCCGGCAACGGCAGTAGCAGCTGGGTAGGGATATTCAAACCATTTTTTTGAATTGTATTCCAGCGACTTTTTCACGTACTCAGTTGAGCGGCCCCAGGCATTATCGCCATCGCTCTCAACAGGATAAGCTGATATCGCTATTGTTTTCTTTCCGCTTGGCAAATCCATTTTAGCAGCATCTATAATAAACGACGCAGACGATGCCCACGAAGCGTCGCGTGCATTCTTTATTTTGAAGTGCCAGGTCAGCATCTTTTTGCCGGCCGGACGAGACGCCGGGTCGGTAACTTCGGTAGCAGAGCGGATAACTACCGTTTTTTCGCTTGCGGCAGCCTGGGCCCACCGTTTTACCTGTGCGGGTGTATAAACTTCCAGCGGGTTAATCAGCTCACCCGAACCTACTACGATGTGGTTAGCCGGTGCGGTAATGGTGAAATCGAAATCGCCGTATTCCAGGTAAAATTCACCGGCGCCAAGATACGGCAGGGTGTTCCAGCCCATTACATCGTCATACACGCACATGCGCGGGTACCATTGCGCAATGGTAAATATCTTTCCGTTTTTGGTATCCAGAATACCGGTACGGTCAGAACCATAATTCGGCGGGGTGAAGCTGTATTCAATTTTAAGTTTTACCTGGCCACCGGCGGCGCCAACGCCGCTTGGTAAAAACACCTGCATACGGGTATCGCTCACCTCGAATTTAACATCGGTAGCCCCCCCTTTTGCGTTCAGCACTTTTATCGCTTTAATTTTGAAGCCGGCATCAAAAACCTGTCCATTGC
>JBDUDE010000061.1:0-3424 GCA_040003105.1 Mucilaginibacter sp.
ACATTAATTTCAATTATTACTCTTATCTCTTTTTACGCTAAAGCACAAGACTCCGAACCTAAAGAATACGTTAAAAGCTACCTGGCGCTTATCGGCGGAGTTTCAACCCCTATGGGCGATTTTAAAGCATCAACTTACGAAAACAACAAAGCAGGATTTGCAAAAAGAGGCGTGGTTATAGGCTTTGAGGGTGCGGTTTATATTTATAAGAATTTTGGCATCGGGGCGCAATTTACATTCCAGGACCAGGGTCAATTAACCATACCAGATGTACAGATACTGGCTAATGGATACAATAAAATATTAAAAGTAAACTCAACCCTGGTACAGTCGGTCGGTCGGTATCATAACATTAACTTAATGGGTGGGCCGCAATATTCCTTCACCTACGGTAAATTCATCCTTGATTTGCGTGCCGATGCAGGTTTATTAAAAAGCGGTTCGACGCCTGTATACACCATATTCGTATCCAACAAGAATAATACCTCTACCACCATCACTCAAAACAATTCAAAAGGCAGCGCCTTTGCCTATGGTGGCAACGCTGGCTTACGTTGGGAATTTGCTGATGGTTGGGATATAGGCGTACGTTTTAATTATGTAAAATCTGACGGGATAAAGATCAGCACCACCGGCGACATTTCTGCCCTTGGGGGCACCGGAAGGTTGGTAACAAAACAGCCAATCAGCGAGCTGCAAAGCACTTTCGGAATAGGCGTACATTTTTAAACAACACTGTCCTCTATAAAAATATTAAAGCGGTTATATCCAATATAGCCGCTTTTTTTGTGGTGCTAAACAATTCGATTACGCTGTTAGCACTAAAATTTCGTTGTAATGAAGATAAATGGATAACAAAATTTTCGTTTCTACTTTATTTCTGATAAATTTAGCGTGCCCCGGAATAAACGATTGAAAAACCGATTGCCATAGCATTACCCGGGGTTGCAACCCTAATTTTTACATATTGAATTTAAATCTACAACAAAAGCTTTATTATACACTCCGTTTTGCATCAGCCATGTGCTTTATAGGCCACGGTGCGTTTGGTATAATCAAAAAAGCTATCTGGTGCAATTATTTTGCCGTGTTTGGTATTGGCAAAGTTGCAGCTTATCATTTAATGCCCTGGGTTGGGGCTTTCGATATTTTTTGCGGGATACTTTTGTTGGTTTATCCCCTGCGGATTGTGCCCATTTGGCTGGTTATTTGGGGCGTGGCAACCGCCTTAATGCGCCCGATGTCGGGCGAACCATTTGCCGAATTTATAGAGCGCGCCGGCAATTTTGGTGCTCCTTTAGCATTACTGATATTATCAGGTGGCGTGCGTTTAAATATTAAAAGCTGGTTCGCGGTAATTAACCCCGATGTGCAACCCGATGCCAAAGTGCTGGCAAATGTTGTGACCTGCTTAAAACTGGTAGTGTTCCTGTTGCTTGCCGGGCATGGCTGGCTTAACCTTATTGAAAAGAAGGGTTTGATGGGACAATATGCCGGACTTGGCTTTAACAATCCTGTACTCACTGCACATATTATCGGTGCCCTGGAGATAGCTGCGGCAATAGCCGTTCTCATCAAACCTCTACGGTCAGTCATTCTTGTTTTCCTCGTGTGGAAAGTTATCAGCGAGCTATTTTATCCGCACTACGAAATATTTGAGTGGATTGAGCGCGGCGGCAGCTATGGCTGTATACTGGCATTGTGGTTTGCATTGGGCAAGGCTGAAGTGCCACAAACGGTGAATAATAATTTGCAAGTGGGGTGATTAATCATTAGCGGGGGACGGTTAGGGGCTGGAAAAGATTTGTCAACTTTTAAAAATTTGACAAATCTCCGTAAATTTAGTCCCAATTTCTTACCGACTTCCGATTTCCGACTATTTACAAGGCGGCTCTTCCCCTACTATTTTCCTTTCTATACGTTTATCGGGGATAAACCAGATGCAGGCCACAACGATGAAAAGGCCGAAGCTTATTTTAGGGTTGATAAACGAGATGGCAATTGCAGCTGCATAAATGGCCGTTGAAACCTTGCCTTTATAGTCTCTGCCCATTGCCTGGGCTAGTAACGAATCTTTTCCAAGGTGCCGTACCAGTGTAACCAGAAGAATGGTATAAGCAATGGAGTTCATTATCAATACAATACCATAACAGGTTACCGGCCATTGCGCAAAATTATTCTCGCCCATCCAGGCGGTAACAAACGGCACCAGTGAGAGCCAGAAAAGCAGGTGCATGTTGGCCCACAGTATTGCACCATTTACCGACTGCACAGCCTGTAGCGTGTGGTGATGATTGTTCCAATAAATGCCGACATATACAAAACTGAGCACGTAACTAAAAAATACGGGTATCAATTCGCGAAGTTCATGTATATCTGCGCCTTTTGGTATTTTAAGCTCCAACACCATTATGGTGATGATGATGGCTATCACCCCGTCGCTAAATGCCTCCAAACGTCCTTTTTCCATGTTGCAAAATAGTGCAGCAAAATAGGTATTTAAGCGGAAAGCAGAAAGACCAAAGCTAAAAGCATTTTAAATACATCAATCCGGCAATGCAAAACACACGTAGCTATCGCCGGATTTACTGCCGATTTTACCGCCCCCACAGGCTATCACCACATACTGTTTGCCATCAATTGCATAAGTGGCCGGGGTAGCGTAACCTGCCGCCGGCAATTTTGCCTCCCACAACTGTTTACCTGTTTTTTTATCGAACGCCCTTATCTTTTCGTCCTTTGTTGCGGCAACAAACACCAGGCCGCCTTTGGTTACCAGCGGGCCGCCGTATAATTCTGTCCCCGTGATAGGTATGCCTTTTTTAGTCAGTTCCGGGTATTCGCCCAGCGGCACTTTCCATAATAATTTGCCGGATGTAAGGTCAATTGCGTCTAAAGTTCCCCATGGCGGTTTTATGCCGGGGTAACCATCCTTATCCAAAAAGCGGTTGTAGCCATTCATTACGTAAGGGGTGGTGTTTGCCGCACCTTTAGTAACCGGCTCTTTGGCCGGCTGCCTGCTGGCGGGTTCTTTTTCGGGCAACTTTAAAACAAACGCCAACAGCGCTTTTTTTGCATCAGCAGTTATTTGTTTAAATGATGGCATCATGTTACGGCCATTCGCCACAATCTTGCCTACCTGGTCCTCGGTGTACTTCTTGCCGATATTAACCAGCGACGGATACGATGTACCGTTGCCCTTTAGTTCGGGGCCATGGCACGATATGCAGTAGTTGTTGTAAACGGTATGCCCAATACCATTTAATGAGTGGTCGTCTGTATTTTTTGGCACATCGATCATCACCTGCGCCCAGGGCATTTCGCTGTTGGCGATGTACATAATTTTTGATTCGGAGTCAACTGCCGCACCGCCCCATTCGCCGCCGCCGTCAAAACCCGGGAAAATCCAGTCGCCATCCTTACT
>JBDUDE010000339.1:0-3422 GCA_040003105.1 Mucilaginibacter sp.
TTTTTGTAGGTGCAGGTTTAGCAGCAGGTGTTACAGGTTCTGTTGTATCGTGTTTTTTTGCCATAGTATAGGGAGGCCTAGTGGCCGTCGGGTTTATATTATTGAGGTAGTTAATTGGTTTAATTCAAATATAGTGATTAGCGGATAGAGATTAGAGATTAGTTGATGTAAAAAATGCAGAATCCGAAAGAATGCGATAAAAAAAATTCCGCATTTGACATTCCGAATTCCGCATTTAAACTAATCTCTAATCTCCAGCCAATAATCTCTACTTCACAATCTCTATCTGCTTAAAGTTCTTCGTAAATTTAAACTCAACGCATTTGTCATCATCAATGCTGAAAGGTACGTCTTTGCCATCGGCCAATATCTTAGATGGGGCAAACGGCAGGCCGATGATATTGAAATAATAAGCTTCATAACGCGGGGTATAAAGTCCTTCCATTGATTGTTGGATGGTTAAAACTGTGCTTTTGCCGCTTACCACGAATTTTTTCTCCAGGTAAATATCCTGCTCGTAGGCAAAGGTTTCGCCGTAGTCTTCAAACAGGAACGAATTAACCTCGTAGTTGCTGTAGTACACATTCAGTTTTACCTCTTCAATTTCTTTTTCACCAACATATTGCATTACCGGATATTCTGGTATTACAGAACCAGCCTTTACAAAAATCGGGATGGTTTCCAGCGGCGTTGGCACCAATACCTCCTGGCCGCCGTCAACCAGTTCATATGTCCAATAGTTGTACCATTTGCCTTTGGGCAGGTAAACCTTGCGGACCTGCTGACCTGGCTCCAATACCGGGCAAACCAAAATTTTGTCGCCATAAGTGAACTCGTCCTGGCGAAAATGGTTGCTTATTTCCTCCTGCTCCTGCATCACTATAGGCCTCAAAATAGGGAAACCGTAACGGTGATGTTCCCAAAAAGTAGAATATAGATAAGGCAATAAGCGGTAACGCAGCTCGATAAATTTGCGGTTAATGGCAGTAAAAGGTGCGCCAAAGCTCCAGGGCTCACGCTCTTTCGTATCCCCGGCGGAGTGCGCGCGCATAAATGGGGAAAAAGTACCCATTTGTATCCAGCGGGTAAATAATTCGCCATCAGGCTCGCCGCTAAAACCGCCTATATCGGTACCGCAGAATGATATGCCCGAGGTAGAAAGGCGCTGCATCTGGATATTGCCCAGCTTTAAATGCTCCCACGATGCCACATTATCGCCTGTCCAAACCGACGAGTAACGCTGCACGCCCGAATAACCGGCCCTGGTAATGGTAAAAGGGCGTTTATTTTTCATCAGCTTGCGCAAACCTTCGTAGGTTGCACGCACCATTTGCATGCCGTATACGTTATGCGCCTTGCGGTGTGAGCCGCGGAAACCATCATACTGGTGGCGCACATCATCCGGGAAAGTGCCTGCGCCAAATACGGCGGGCTCGTTCAGATCATTCCAAACACCGGCTACGCCCAGTTGTACCAATTCGTCGAACAGGCCGCCCCACCATTCGCGTACTTCCGGGTTGGTATAGTCTGGAAACTGGCAACGGCCCGGCCAAACGTGGCCTTCCATAAAGTAATCGTCGCAACGGCGACAGAAATACCTGTTCTCTTTACCCTCTTTAAATACCGAATAATTGTCATCCACCCGTATGCCCGGGTCAATAATTACCACCGTTTTAAAACCATCCGCGGCAAGTTCCTTAATCATCTTTTTAGGGTCAGGGAAATACTTGCGGTTCCAGGTAAAGCAGCGGTATCCGTCCATATAATCAATGTCCAGGTAAATACCATCGCATGGAATTTTATTTTCGCGGAAACCGTTGGCGATCTTTTTAACCTTTGCCTCGGGGTAATAGCTCCAGCGGCATTGGTGGTAACCAAGCGCCCAAAGCGGCGGCATTGGGTGTGTGCCGGTTAAGTAATGGTAGCTCTTTACCACGTCCATCATATGCGGACCGTGGATATAATAATATTGCAGCTCGCCGCCATCGGCCCAAAAACTGGTTTTGGTTGCATCTTCGGCGCCGAAGTCGAAATGGGCTTTAAAAGTATTGTCAAAGAAAATACCGTGAGCAATACCCTGGTTTAGGCTGATGTAAAAAGGGATGCTGCGGTAAAGCGGGTCCTGGTTCCACGCAAATGAATAAGCATCGGTGTTCCAGTTTTTTAAACGCTTGCCGCGCAGGTTAAGCTCTGTAGGTTTATCACCCAGGCCGAAAAAGCTTTCCTGCTCGGCGCAGGTTTTGGTGCAATAAACATAGTAGCCGCCAAATTTTACGTTCTCCTCCCAGTGCATAGGCACTGCATCAGAACTGGTGACATGATTTTTATTATCAGAAAACGATATAAAAAAGTCATCCTTCCGTATATGGCAGTTTACCACGCTTGTTGAAACGCGGAACTCGATCGCATCCTCATGCAAAGCAAAAACAACAACTTTTTGCTCCAATTTTGGTACCGCGTACGAAAACTCTTCTAAAAAAACGCCGTGGGGCGCAAGCCTTACCCGTATAATTTCGTCAGTAACTACGGTAACTTCAACCTTTGCGTCGCTATCGCTAAAATAAAATTTATTGCCCTGTTGATCGACATGGTTAGGCACACCAAGGTATTTTTTGATGATGGGTTTTATGCCATCGGCCGGGTTATTAAGGTGATGAAACTCCTCCTCCTCTTCTTCAATTGATCTACCGGCTAACAGCTCCTGGTTCAGTATATTTTCTTCCATTAAAAATTTTTAGTCTCTATCCCCCAAATATGTACAATGTGTAAGTTGTACGCAATATACAATTATACGTTTTTTTATAAAACCATTAACCGTGCCAAATACAGTTTTTTAGAATTTGGCGATATTTTTACGAATTTGATAATTTGGGGGCTGGATAAATTGTAAGGTTTTCTTTGTAGGGACAGAACCGGGATTTTTCACAATTGGAATTAATTTTTAATCGGCGTTCAAGAATGCTTCGCAGTTAAGCGGATTTTGGGATTTATTTGATTTCGATTTGAGGGATAGAGTTTTCCTGATTCATCATCACTCTGCATAGATTGCGCTTACACCGCATCCCGGAAATCCTTTAATCTGTTTAATCCCGGTTCAGACAACAGCCGAAAGGTAGCCCAACGCATCAAACATCGCGTAAAAACACGCGCAAAATTCAGCGTTTATACGCCACCATTTTTTAATATCGTGAAATACCTTTGAGTATTGATTATCTATTGGCACCCTAACCAAAATCATAAACCTTAAGTTCTATTTAAAGAAATCAAAATTCACCTTATCGCCAAATACCTAAAAATAAACCGGTTTCAATAAAAAAAATTAATAACGGAGCAAGAGCTGAAAATCCTTTTTGCAATTGTCTGCAGCAAAAACAAATAAAAGAGTAAGCTTCCAGTTGGCCGAAAATGGAAATAGAGTAGGC
>JBDUDE010000973.1:0-3402 GCA_040003105.1 Mucilaginibacter sp.
CAGGCATGTAGGCTTTCATTTGGAAGAGGAAAACGTGATTGAAACTGCTTATAACCTGGAGGTTTCATCGCCGGGTATTGATACGCCGCTGACTTTAACCAGGCAGTATGCCAAAAACATAGGCCGTAACTTAGCCATTAAAATGGCTGATGGCGCTAAGCGGGAAGGCAAACTATCGGGTATTACGGAAGATGCCGTTATAATTGAAGAAGTAATAAAAAACAAAGGGAAAAAGGCCGAAACTGTTGAGAGCGTTATCCCAATAAATACAATAACAGAAACAAAAGTTTTAATATCATTCAAGTAGGAAAATGAGCAATATTAATTTAATTGATTCTTTTCAGGAATTTAAAGATTTCAAAAACATCGATCGCCCAACGATGATGAGTGTGCTGGAAGACGTTTTCAGAAGCATGATCAGGAAAAAATACGGCACCGACGAAAATTGCGACGTAATTGTTAATACGGACAACGGTGACTTGGAAATCTGGCGTACGCGTAAGGTTATGGAAGATGGCTTTAGTGAGGATGATGACCTGGAAATTGAACTTGCCGAGGCGAAATTATTAGACCCGACGCTGGAAGTTGGCGATGAGCACATTGAGCAAATCACCTTAGAAAGCTTTGGCCGCCGCGCCATTTTAGCTGCCCGCCAAACGCTGGTATCTAAAATCCTGGAGCTGGAGAAAGACGAGATATTTAAAAAATATAAAGACCGCGTTGGCGAAATTGTTACCGGCGAGGTTTACCAGGTTTGGAAAAAAGAAACTTTGGTGCTTGACGATGAGGGTAACGAGCTATTGCTGCCAAAATCGGAACAGATACCTGCCGATTACTTTAAAAAAGGCGACAGCGTAAAAGCGGTGGTTGACAAGGTGGATATGCTTAACAGCAACCCTAAAATCATCATATCACGCACAGCGCCCGAGTTTTTACAGCGTTTGTTTGAACAGGAAGTACCTGAAATTTTTGATGGTTTAATCACCATTAAAAAAATCGTGCGCGAGCCGGGCGAAAGAGCCAAGGTTGCAGTGGAATCGTACGATGACCGCATCGATCCGGTGGGTGCCTGCGTAGGTATGAAAGGATCACGTATACATGGCATCGTTCGTGAGTTGAAGAATGAGAATATCGACGTAATAAACTATACCAATAACCTGCAGCTTTATATACAGCGTGCATTATCGCCGGCTAAAATCACTTCGATTAAGCTTGATGATGAGAAAAAAACCGCCGCAGTATACTTAAAACCCGACCAGGTTTCGTTAGCAATCGGCAGGGGCGGGCACAATATTAAGTTGGCCGGTAAATTAACAGGTTACGAAATTGATGTTTACCGTGAAGCGGATGAAACCGACGAAGACGTGGACATTGAAGAATTTACTGACGAAATTGAGAGCTGGATTATCGACGAATTTAAACGTATCGGTTTAGATACGGCAAAATCGGTACTGGCTTTAACAGTGGGCGAATTGGTAAAACGTACTGATTTAGAAGAAGAAACTGTAAAAGAAGTGTTATCAATTCTGCAAGCTGAGTTCGAATAAACGTAATAACCAAAATTAAAATCGTATTTTTGCACCAAAATAGCAGAGAAAGAATATAATAAATGTCAGAAGACAAATCCATAAAATTATTTACAGCGGCAAAAGAGCTGAATATCGGTACAGGTACTATTGTCGACTTTTTGGCGACAAAAGGGTATAAGGTACAAAAACACCCTACCACCCTGCTTGATGGCGATATGTACGGCGCACTTTTGAAAGAATTTGCTGTAGATAAAATTATTAAGGAGGAAGCTAAGCAGATAAGCATAGGAAAGATAAGGAAGGAAGAGCCTGCGCCGTTTCCCGAAAAGCCGGTTGAGCACCGCCGTTCACGAGATTTTGAGAACGAAGAAATTCTTATTAAAGGAATTGGCAGCCACTATAATGCGCCGCCGGTTGAAAAACCGAAGCCTGTTGAACCTCCGAAACCCGTTGAACCGCCAACGCCTGTAAAGGCCGACGAGCGCAACGAGGTATTGCCGGGTGTAACGGTAGTAGGTAAAATTGACCTTAATAACCTTAATGCGAAACCAGCACAACCGGTCGAAAAGCCTGTTGTTAAGGAAGAGCCCGTAGCAGTAAAACCAGAAGTGGTAGTGCCACAGCCACAACCCGAGCCGGTAAAAGAAACGCCGAAGGAAGTGGTAGTTGAAGCGCCGAAAGTTGAAGAAGTTAAAAAAGAGGTAGCTGCACCAGTTGTGGTAGTGCCTCCCGTAGTTGGAACTATTGAGCCTGAAGAACAGGTTGCCGATGAGCCGCAGGAGCCCGAAGTAATTCGTGCAAAAGCCGAGCGGTTGAGCGGCCCGAATATTATTGGTAAGATACAGTTGCCGGTTAATGCGCCAAAGCGTAACCCGGTAGCATCGTCATCGAACACCAATAGTGCTGCCGACCATAAGCGCAAGCGTAAACGTAAAGATAACCAGGGCCCGGGTAATAACCAGGGTGGTGGCCAAAATCCGCAAAGCTTTGCACCAAACCCTCCGGGGTCGCAGCAGGCACATGGCGGTAACCGTCCCGATTTCAGGAACCGGGGAACCGGCCCTAATCCGGGTGCAGGTAATAACCAGGGTGGCGGTAACCGTCCCGATTTCAGAGGTAACAGGAATACTGCTCCTCAAAGCAGCGGACCGAAGGAAGAACCTTCAGAAAAAGATATACAAGACCAAATTAAGGCCACGCTGGCCCGCTTGAGCGGTGCCGGTAAATCGGGCAAGTTTGCACAGCGCGCCAAGTTCCGCCGTCAAAAGCGTGATGACGTAGCTGCAACCGCCGAAGAGTTGGCAATGGAAAACGAGTTACAATCAAAGGTTTTAAAAGTAACCGAGTTTGTAACAGCCAATGAATTGGCGAGCATGATGGATGTATCTGTAACGCAGATTATATCTACCTGTATGAGCCTGGGCATGTTCGTGTCCATTAACCAAAGGCTTGATGCCGAAACGTTGAGCATTGTTGCCGATGAGTTTGGCTACCAGATTGAGTTTGTAAAACCACAGGACGAAGAAAGCAGCCTGGACCAGCCTGATGAGCCGGAGGATTTGATACCGCGTGCGCCAATTGTGACCATAATGGGCCACGTTGACCACGGTAAAACATCGTTACTGGATTTTATACGTAAAACAAATGTAATAGGCGGCGAAGCCGGTGGCATAACCCAGCACATAGGTGCTTATGAGGTTACTTTACCTGACGACAGGGGAAAAATCACCTTCCTTGATACGCCGGGTCACGAAGCGTTTACCGCTATGCGTGCCAGGGGTGCCCAGGTAACCGATATTGTAATTATAGTAATTGCTGCTGACGATAGTGTGATGCCGCAAACCCGCGAGGCCATAAACCACGCGCAGGCTGC
>JBDUDE010000837.1:0-3400 GCA_040003105.1 Mucilaginibacter sp.
ATTGCACCAAATGCCACTATAGTAGGGGATGTTGAGATGGGTGATAATTGCTCGGTTTGGTTTAATACTGTTATACGGGGTGATGTGCATTATATTAAGATTGGCAATAATGTTAACATACAGGATGGTGCCTGCATCCATTGCACCTATATGTATGCGCCAACCAATATTGGCAACAATGTATCTATTGGCCACAACGCCCTGGTACACGGCTGCACGCTTAAGGACAATGTATTAATAGGCATGGGCGCCATTGTTATGGACCATGTTATTGTTGAAGAATACGTAATTATTGCAGCGGGGTCGGTGGTGCTCGAAAAATCCATCTGCGAGTCGGGTTTTCTTTATGCAGGCACACCTGCAAAAAAGATAAAAGCTATAACTCCCGAGCAGCGTACCTTACTTGATGAGCTGCCCGGAAGATATATTATGTATTCCGGCTGGTTTACGGAGTAGTGGGCTCTCTTGGTATAGTTATAGGCGTAACCTGTTCCCAGTTTGCCCGTAGCGTTATGAGTGCGTCATCTATCCAGATATTTTCTGGTTGTTCTTTTAGTTTAACATTACCACTGTCCCATTTACCGTTGTTGTTATCGTCGTAAATTACCTTGATATTGTATTTTCCGGTTAAGTAGTTTTTATATACAAGGGAACTTGTTTTGTGTATTACATCGGTTCGCAGCAGCTGTTTCTGCTCATTATATAATTCAATAATATATGATTTACCGGTATCAGGTACAGTAAGTGCCAGGGTAAGCAGGCTGTAGTTTTCCTGTTTGTCGATATTGAATTTTTTAATAGGGGGACGTTTATTTTTTTCACCGTAAATATCAGTTATGGCGCTGTTTTCGATGGTGAGCGCGTAATTGCTATTTTGTTTCCAGCGATATTTCAATACGAGGTTCCGCAAGTCGGAAGTATCTTTCTGTAGGGTGAAATTACTTACTTCTGCAGAGTCTTCTTTTAAACTAAAAAGGTTGTTATCAAAATTCTCAATAGGATAATTTGATTTTATAATGAGGTCGGTTCCCGGTTTAAGGTGATTATCGTTGGTTATATTGTAGTTGAAATAAATTGTACGGCTATAACTCTCTTTTAAACGTTTCCGAAAATAAACAGTATCGATAGGTTTATTTTTATCAAGTATCGCAACGCTCAATGAGTCGAACGCCAGGTTACGCATAAACAAGCTAACGGTATCTCGGGTGGGGGTAAAGTTTGCAATTTTGTATTTATCAAAATCGGGCGGAGATAATATTTTTAATGATGGGTTATCAGGCCTGCGGTTAAATGTCATCACCATCCGGCTATCGGCATCAGTCCGTCGCTCAACCCTGAATTTTACCGGTGCCTGTTTAAATAATTTTAGTTCGATGTTTGCACTGTCTCTTTCCAGGTGAATGGGAGCTTTACTAAAAGCTATCAACTCATCGTCCTTATTATAAATTTTATCGGGGCTTTGTTCTTTCAACGCGTATATGCGATAATCATCAGGATGCAGGTTATTTAATGAGAAATTGCCGGCACTATCGGTTGTGGCATAAACGCTAGGTTTCTTTTTACCAAACAAAAGAGAATCCTGTTTTAAAGTAAAAAGCATAACCGTTGCATCTTTTTCTTTTAGCCCGGTGGATGTATTAAATACTGTTCCCGAAACACTCAGCGAATCGATATGCTCGCCGGTTGAAAAAACATAGGTAAAGTTTTTAACGACGTTCGATTCGTTTACATCGGCGATAGCTTTTCCAAAATTTATAACATAGGTAGTATTTTTTTCTAACGAATCTTTTAGGTTAATGATAATGCTTTTGTCTTTTATTTTATACTCCGGCAATTTGGCCGGGGTGGGGCTCATGGTAATTTCGGAATAAATATTTGTCAGTTTAAAATATTCATCAAAATCGAGCTTGATTATTTTTGCGGAAAAATGTCGGGTCATATTTTCCGGGAAGGCCTTTAATAATTTAGGTGGGTCGTGGTCACGCGGTCCTCCTTGGGGTGATTGCCGGCTGGCGCAGCCAAAAATTAGTAAAATCGCACAAAAACCACTAAATATTGAACCGAGAAAAAGGCACTTTTTGTTTAACATTGTTTTTAAACGCTATAATCGATTTTTTTATTTTGACGAGCTGTAATATTAAAAAAGAAAAATAATTAATCTAATGAGAAATTTTCATAAATAACTAATTATCAATTAATTATGATACTATTTTGAGATGTGAACCATTAAAACTGATATATCAGACGGTGTTACACCCGAAATCCTGGATGCCTGCCCTAAAGTGCGCGGTTTTATTTTCATCAGTTTTTCGCGCGCTTCTTTTGAGAGCGAAACCAGGTGATTATAATTGAATTCGGAATTTATTTCCTTGTCCTCCATTTTTTTCATCTTGGCAACAATCTCCAGTTCTTTTTCAAAATAGCTTTCGTATTTAATTTTTATTTCGGCTTGCTCAATCGTCTCTTTATTATAAGCCGACAGCAGTTCGTCCAATGAAGTATCAGCTTTTCGTAAATCCTGAAAACCTATTTGAGGGCGGCTTATTAAATTAAATAATTTTGTATTTTGATTAAGGGCGCTAGTATCTAAACTTTCAAGTAGTGCGTTAACTTCACCCGGCGCTATTGATTTCGATTTTGTGTAGGCAACTATTGCATCTGAATTTTTTACTTTGTTCGTTACCTTTTCGAGCCGCTCATCATTTATTAATCCCAACTCGTGGCCAATAGGGCTTAGTCGGATGTCGGCATTATCTTGTCTCAATAATAATCTATGCTCAGCACGCGAGGTAAACATACGGTAAGGTTCTTCAGTTCCTTTAGTCACCAAGTCGTCAATCAATACGCCAATGTATGATTCGGAGCGCTTCATTATAAGTTCATGTTTATCGTGAACTTTTTGATGGGCATTTATGCCAGCGATAAATCCTTGTGATGCTGCTTCTTCATAGCCGGTTGTTCCGTTTATTTGCCCGGCGAAATACAGATTGCTTATCAATTTTGTTTCAAGTGTTAAACCTAGCTGGGTAGGGGGGAAGTAGTCGTACTCTATCGCATACCCGGGTCTGAACATTTTAGCTTTTTCAAAACCTGGTATTTGAATGAGTGCTTTATATTGAATATCCTCAGGCAGTGAAGTCGAAAAACCGTTTACATATATCTCCACAGTATTCCAGCCTTCAGGTTCAACAAATATCTGGTGCCTATCGCGCTCAGCGAAACGATTTATCTTATCTTCTATCGAGGGGCAATACCTAGGCCCCAGGCCTTTTATACGCCCGGTAAACATTGGCGACTTTTCGAAGCCCTCCTTTAGTGTTTCGTGTACTGCATTGTTTGTATACGTTATCCAGCAGCAGCGTTGTTCCTTTGGTTGTTCAATATCAGTAAACGAAAAGCG
>JBDUDE010000503.1:0-3400 GCA_040003105.1 Mucilaginibacter sp.
GCACCACGCCCAATTGCGTAACATTTGTGCACCGGCAAACATTCTTCGTCATCCGTCCCATGCAAAAACAATTGGACTTGAAGTTTTATTCGGCCAAATCGGTTGAAATGCCGCATTTGGTAAAAACCATAGCCACTGCTGGCAGGTACCAAAATAATA
This sequence comes from Mucilaginibacter sp., assembly GCA_040003105.1. Lineage (GTDB taxonomy): Bacteria > Bacteroidota > Bacteroidia > Sphingobacteriales > Sphingobacteriaceae > Mucilaginibacter. The sequence goes on from JBDUDE010000503.1 coordinate 160, forward strand.
TCAGGCTAAGCAGCACTAGTGAACTAAGGCCGCAGCTTTTTGGGTGGATTAGGGATTCGTATGATTTGTTGTAAATCACAAGCTGCCGCGAGTTTAGGGATAGCGTAACTCGTGGCGCGGCATGGCGATAGCTTTCAGCTTTCGACTAAAATTACTAATTTACCCTCATGAGCCGCAACTACAAATTCCATAATCCCGAAGGAATATATTTCGTAACTTTTAAACTCGTGGTAGTGCATGGCTTAAGCTTTCAGCTTCACTGGATAATTTCGGTGTTCGATATTTAAACCGTAAGCTTTTTTGCTTCGTAAGCTGAAAGCTTACCACATGCCGCATCAAGAGTTACGCTATGCTAAACTCGCGGCAGCGCAAAAAAAGGGAGCGGCTTGCGCCGCTCCCTTCCAACATATTTTATTTTGTCATCATTAATAACGGTAATACTCCGGTTTAAACGGTCCTTCAACAGTTACACCGATATAATCAGCCTGGTCCTGGTCTAAAACTTCCAGCTCAACACCAATTTTGGCAAGGTGTAAGCGGGCAACTTTTTCGTCAAGGTGTTTAGGCAGGGTGTAAACTTTGTTTTCGTAAGCGGCGCCATTGTTCCAAAGCTCAAGCTGCGCTAAAGTTTGGTTGGTGAACGAATTGCTCATCACAAAGCTTGGGTGACCGGTTGCACAACCTAAGTTTACCAAACGACCTTCAGCCAGTATGATGAGGTCTTTACCGTCGATGGTGTATTTATCAACCTGTGGTTTTATTTCAATTTTGGTATTGCCATAAGCGCCGTTTAACCAGGCCATGTCAATCTCGTTATCAAAATGGCCAATGTTACAAACGATGGCTTTATCTTTTAATGCGCGGAAATGCTGCTCGCGAACTATGTTCATGTTACCGGTAGCAGTAACCACAATATCAGCTTCGGCGATAGCAGTACCCAGCTTTTTAACTTCAAAGCCTTCCATTGCTGCCTGTAAAGCACAGATAGGGTCAATTTCCGTCACGATAACACGTACACCTGAATTGCGCAACGAGTCGGCAGAACCTTTACCTACGTCGCCGTAGCCACAAACAACAGCCACTTTACCGGCCATCATCACGTCAGTTGCACGGCGGATAGCGTCAACCAGTGATTCGCGGCAACCGTATTTGTTGTCGAACTTCGATTTAGTAACCGAGTCGTTAACGTTGATAGCAGGCATCGGCAGTGTTCCGGCTTTAACACGCTCATATAAGCGGTGTACACCTGTTGTAGTTTCTTCAGACAAACCTTTGATGCCTTCAATCAGTTCAGGGAACCTGTCTAATACCATATTGGTTAAATCGCCGCCATCGTCCAAAATCATGTTCAATGGCTTGCGGTCTTCACCGAAGAATAAGGTTTGCTCAATACACCAGTCAAACTCTTCGGCGTTCATACCTTTCCAGGCATAAACAGATGTACCGGCAGCAGCAATAGCAGCAGCGGCGTGGTCCTGGGTTGAGAATATATTACATGACGACCAGGTAACTTCGGCTCCGAGTTCAATCAAAGTTTCAATTAAAACAGCAGTCTGAATAGTCATGTGCAGGCAGCCGGCAATGCGTGCGCCTTTTAATGCTTTCGAAGGGCCGTACTCTTTACGTAAAGCCATTAAGCCCGGCATTTCTGCTTCGGCTAATTCAATTTCTTTGCGGCCCCATTGGGCTAAAGAGATATCTTTTACTTTGAATTTTACAAATTCGGTCTCTACTGATGACATAGCTTTTCTTAGTTTTTTTATCAAAGGTAAGGCATCGGTTTATGAAAATGAAATAAGGGAGTTTAAGTTGCCATAGGGCAAGTCCTGAATGTTCATTGGTTCAATGGTTCATTAGTTCATTGGTATCCCTTTCCCATGTTGGCGGCTTGCTGCAATAAAATAAGGCGGCAGAAAATCGCCTGGCAGAAAAGCTATCGAACTTTCCACCAATGAACAAGTGAACTAATGAACAAATGAACTACCCTACTTCAAGTACCTTCTGCTCAACTTTCGGCAATTTATTGGCCTGGGCGAGTTTGTTATTCTGGGTCATTGACAGGCTGCCGTTGTAAACAGCGCCATTTTCAACAGTAAGGATTTGGGTTCGTATCTCGCCGGTTACTTTACCTGATGCTTTAATTTCGAGGGAGTTAGTTTGGATATTGCCGTGCACTTCGCCGTAAATAACCATTTCTTTGGTGGTAACGTTGCCCTGGATAGCTCCTTTTTCGCCAATTATCAGGCCTTCATCAACCATTACGTCGCCGGTTATTTGCCCGTCGATACGTGCATAGGCAGGCGCTTTAAGGTTGCCATCAAAAATGCATCCGTCGCTAATCAATGTGGATATTGATTGCAAATCCAATGCAACTTTCTCTTTTTTTGAAAATAATGCCATAATTGGTTTTGTTATTAATTATTAAGCGTCAAAAACTTAATGGGGTTAATAGCCTTGCCGTCTTTGCGCACTTCATAATGCAGGTGGTTACCGGTTGAGTGCCCGGTGGAACCTATTTCGCCAATTTTTTGGCCAACGGTAACCTCCTGCCCCACTTTTACTGTGATGCGCGAAAGGTGCCCGTATAGAGTTTCAAAATTATTGGCATGCGCTATCCTAACGCAGTTACCATAGCCGCCATAACGACCAGCAAAAACCACTTTGCCTGTAGCTGTACATTTTGCTTCATCGCCCCGCTCACCCTTAAAATCAATACCGGGATGAAACTCGGCGCTGGATGTATTAAAAGGGTCGCTGCGGTAACCGAAATAGGATGTTAACGAGCTCACGCGGGGGTAACCCATTGGCGTAAAGGCTACGGTATGCACCAGGCGATTTAAATATTCGTCATACAACGAATATGTTTCTGAATCGGAAAGTTTGGCCGCCTCGGCATTACCGTTGCCACCAACTGCATTGGTTGCAAATCCCTTTAAGCCGCGTTTTTTAAGATAGTCGTTTATGGTTTTAAGCTTAACTTCGATAGACTGGATATAACCCTGGGCAGTGGTTGCCTTTTTTTGCTCGATATCGGCTGGGGGTACCTCGCCTTTAAGCTTGGTAAGCTGGGCTACAAGCTTTTGTTTTTCTTCTTCCTGCTGCTGGCTTTTGTGTGTAAGATATATTACCGAAAGCGTTAAAACGGTAATTACGGCTAATATACCCAGCACATAATGCCTTAGCCTTTCGATGTGTTTTGTTTTTACCTGCAGCGTTTGCGAGCCTTCTTTGTTTTTGTTTA
>JBDUDE010000592.1:0-11458 GCA_040003105.1 Mucilaginibacter sp.
GGTGGGATAGAAAAATAACCACAGAGAAACAGAGGAAGCACAGAGGGCACGGGGAGAAAAACTATCACAGATGTTAGCAAATTGAAATGGTAACGCTGATGAATTTGTATATTAATCAAACATGCATCTGTTTAATCAGCGTCATCTGCAAACATCTGCGATTATTTTCTCAGCATTCTCCGCGCACTCCTGTGGTTAAAAAATCAACACTCAAAAGAATAAATCATTAAAATACCTACTTTTGCACCAAAATTATTTACCCGGAAATATGAGCACTACAAGAGGCCCTATATCGCAGTTTATTGAAAGAAATTACCTGCATTTTAACGCTGCAGCATTGGTTGATGCCGCCAAAGGATACGAAACACATTTGCTTGAAGGCGGTAAAATGATGGTTACGCTTGCCGGTGCTATGAGCACTGCTGAGTTGGGCATATCATTGGCTGAAATGATTAGGCAGGATAAAATCGACATTATATCGTGTACCGGCGCCAATCTTGAAGAGGATATCATGAACCTGGTGGCACATTCGCACTACAAAAGGGTACCTAATTACCGCGACCTTAGTCCGCAGGACGAATGGGATTTGCTGGAGAACCATTACAATCGGGTAACAGATACTTGTATACCCGAAGAGGAGGCTTTCCGCCGCTTGCAAAAACATATCCATAAAATATGGAAAGACGCCGACACCAATGGCGACCGCTTCTTCCCGCATGAGTTTATGTACAAAATGTTGCTGAGTGGTGTACTTGAACAATATTATGAGATCGACCCGAAGAACAGCTGGATGCTGGCCGCTGCCGAAAAAAACCTGCCGATAGTTGTGCCGGGCTGGGAAGACAGCACCATGGGCAACATATTTGCATCATACGTTATAAAAGGCGAAATAAAGCCAACCACCATGAAAAGTGGCATTGAATATATGGCGTGGCTGGCTGATTGGTACGTAAAAAATTCATCAGGCAAGGGAATTGGTTTCTTCCAAATTGGCGGCGGTATTGCCGGCGATTTCCCGATATGCGTAGTGCCGATGCTTTACCAGGACATGGAAATGCCTGAGATTCCGTTCTGGAGCTATTTCTGCCAGATATCGGATTCAACTACATCGTATGGTTCATACTCCGGCGCGGTACCAAATGAGAAAATCACCTGGGGCAAGCTGGATATACATACGCCTAAGTTTATTGTAGAAAGCGATGCTACTATTGTTGCTCCGTTGATTTTTGCGTGGATATTGGGGCAGTAGATCAAAGCATTCCAATTGCCTCCGTTTAGTGCTGAAATAGGTTTACATTAAGTAAACGAAAATGGATAAAAAACGAACATGTCAGCAGATATGCTTCGGATTTGTGCGTGAAAGGCCACAGCGCAAAGAGGCGTTTCTGCTGACTTGATTTTTTAGTTACTTTGTATCAAAACATACGGCGCAGCCCGCCTGTAAAAACAAACAAAGTATCAGCCTCCTCAACAATTGAGCGGGGCGAACGCTAAGTTCTAAGAAGGAATAAAACTTCGAAGCTCCCCATGTGTCATCACATATTTTTTCGGACCGGGCCTTGATGGAGACTCGCAATTACGATGTTTGTTAATCTTCACCCTCTTCATTTTTCAAAAACCCTCCCCTTACCCAAAAAAATAGTGTAAATTCGCGGCGACTTTAAAAAACATACCGGTTGTTGCCGTTTTTACGTTATTAAAGCATTATTACAGGTTACTTTTTCGGAGCGGTCAGCGCCAATTACAAAATGACTCAAATTAAAAATATAGGGCTTTTTACTTCCGGCGGCGATTCGCCGGGCATGAATGCTGCCATCAGGGCGGTAGTGCGTTCGGCAATTTATTACGGAGTTGAAGTAACAGGCATCCGCCGTGGTTACGAAGGCATGATCAAAGGCGATTTGTTCCCAATGGACCGCAAATCGGTTTCGAATATTATACAGCGCGGCGGCACCATATTAAAAACAGCCCGCAGCGAGCAATTCCGCACCCCCGAAGGCCGCAAACAGGCTTACGAAAATTTAAAAAAGCATAACGTTGATGCCCTTGTTGCCATTGGCGGCGACGGCACGTTCCGCGGCGCCCGCGTTTTTGGCGAAGAGTTTGACTTCCCCGTTGTGGGCTTGCCCGGCACTATTGATAATGACCTTTGCGGCACCGATTTTACCATTGGTTACGATACGGCAATTAATACGGTAATTGACGCGGTTGATAAGATCCGCGACACAGCAGAATCGCACGACAGGCTCTTTATTGTGGAAGTGATGGGCCGCGACTCGGGACTGATAGCCCTGCGCACTGGTATAGCTGCCGGCGCCGAAACTATTTTGATACCCGAAACCAAAACCGACATCAACGCGGTATTTGATAAGCTTGAAAAAGGCCGTAAGGATAAATCGTCAAAAATAATTATGCTTGCCGAAAACGGCGAAGCAGGCGATGCCTTTGAAGTTGGCCGTCTGATAAAAGAGAAATTCCCTAACTACGATACCCGTGTATCGGTACTTGGCCACATACAGCGCGGCGGCAGGCCGTCGTGTATGGATCGTGTGCTGGCAAGCCGTGTAGGTGTAGCCGCTGTTGAAGCGTTAATGGCAGGTCATCGAAATGAAATGGTTGGTTTAATTCATAACGATATTGTCTACACGCCGTTTGAGCATGCCACCAAGCACATTGCCGAAATTAACCCCGACTTTTTGAAGATTGTAGAAATATTGGCAATATAAATTGTTTGCCGGTCGAAAGAACATTTAGAAAAATCATTTTTAATTATCATTACTTGCCTTTTAGCGGAGGCCTGCGACCTGCACTAAAAGTGATTCCCCGGCGCATTCCCCGTTCTTTCTTGCGAAACGAAATTAGTTTTTTAGCTTTGACTAATTTATGAGCAAAACCTTTAATCGTCCTATTCGTGTGCTGGTTGCCAAAGTCGGGCTCGACGGGCACGACCGTGGCGCACGTATTATTGCCACTTCACTTCGCGATGCCGGCATGGAGGTAATTTATACCGGCCTGCGTCAAACGCCCGAAATGGTGGTGAACACCGCCCTGCAGGAAGATGTTGACGCTATCGGTATCTCCATACTGTCAGGCGCACACATGACGGTTTTCCCAAAGATTATCAACCTCATCAAACAAAAAAAAATGGATGATGTGCTGGTTACCGGCGGTGGCATTATACCGCGGGAGGATATGGATGAACTGAAAAAAATTGGCGTTGGCGAACTTTTTCCACCCGGAACCACCACGCAGGAAATTGTGAAATATATAACCGAATGGGTGCACCAGCACCGTAATTTTTAATACCTCCCTGCCATGGCATTCGAAAACCTACTGGTCGAAAATAAAGGCCGCATACAATACATTATCATTAACCGCGAAAGCAAGCTAAATGCCCTCAATAAGGCTACTATTGCCGAGCTGCACATAGCTTTTACCAATGCTTTTGCAAACCCGGAAACAGGCGGCATAATAATAACCGGTGCAGGCCAGAAGGCTTTTGTCGCCGGCGCCGATATTGCCGAATTTGCCGGCCTGGACGTTAAAGATGGCACTGAGCTGGCGCTGCTGGGCCATACCACAGTTTTTGATTTTATTGAAAATGGTAACAAGCCTGTTATAGCGGCAGTAAACGGTTTTGCGTTAGGCGGTGGCCTTGAACTGGCAATGGCTTGCCACATCCGTATTGCCTCCGACAACGCAAAAATGGGGCTCCCCGAAGTTTCATTGGGCCTTATGCCTGGTTATGGCGGCACCCAACGTTTAACCCAATTAGTTGGCAAAGGCAAAGCCTTTGAAATGATAATGACTGCCGACATGATAACCTCCCCGGAAGCACTAAGCCTTGGTTTGGTTAACCACGTAGTAAGCCAGGAAGAACTACTGCCAAAGACTGAAGAGTTACTAAGTAAAATCCTTACACGTGCCCCCTTGGCTATTGCAGCGGCAATAAAATCGGTAAATGACGGCACCCGGGATGGTGTTAATGGTTTTGAAACCGAGATACGGGAATTTGGTAAATGCTTCGGAACAGAAGATTTTAAAGAAGGCGTAGCCGCATTTTTAGGAAAACGGAAGGCTGAGTTTAAAGGAAAATAAATCACAGGTGTTAGCTGCAATTAAAAACCTTATCACAGATGTTAGCTGATGTCTCTGATTACACGGATAGATTTATCGCCTCGCATTAATCGGATATCATCTGTGCCTACCCGTTCAATCTGCGTAATCTGTGGTTCAAAAGCATCAGTGTCATCTGCTCAATCTGCAAACATCTGCGATTAAAAAGCTTATCACAGATGTAAACTGATGAATCTGATTACGCTGATAGATTTAGCCTCGCATTAACCGAATATCATCTGTGCCTATCCGTTTAATCTGCTTAATCTGTGGCCCAAGGCATCAGTGTCATCTGCTAAATCTGCAAACATCTGCGATTAAAAACCGCCTTAAAATGGCCGCCAAGCGGTAAATCTTACATTGCCCTGACCAAGTTACCACAATAGTCAAAAATTAATTTCCTGTTAATCAAACGATTGAATAATCGTGACAATAGGATGAAAAATCATGTTAAATTGTGCTGTTACTTTGTTCCGTGTTAATTAAAACACAACAATTTAATAATACATATAGTCATGAAAAGTACATTAAAAATTTCAGCTTTAGTTTTAGCTTTTGCCGGTTTAGCATTGGGCGCAAAAGCACAAACCGCCGCTACAACAACTTCTACTACAAAAACTTCAACCTCATCAAACGGGGTAATTTTAAGCATAGGTGTTGACGCGGGTATCCCGACAGGTAAATTATCCGATTCATACAATTGGAACATTGGTGGCTCGGCACAAGCCGATATCCCGGTTGCGCAAAACCTGTTTGTTACCGTTAATGCCGGCTACAACAGCATACAAGGCAAAAAGGACCTGCGTTTTGTTACCCCGGGTGGCGTTATAACAAGTGATGCCACAAACATCCAGTTGTTGCCTGTTAAAGCCGGTTTAAAATACTTTGTAGTTCCTAACTTCTACGTGCAGGGCGAGGCCGGTGCTGCGTTTGCTTTAAACAAAAGCGATGTAGGTTTCGATAAATCTGCAGCATTTATTTATGCGCCGCAAGTTGGTTACCAGTTTCAGTTAGGTGGTAAAAACGTTTTGGATGCAGGCGTAAGGTACGAAGGCTCAACCAAATTTGTAAGCACTGTTAGCGACAGTAAAGTAAATTTTGTTGCCCTGCGTGTTGCTTATGGTTTTGGAATATAATAGAAGAAGAATAGAACCAAGAATAAGAACCAAGAGTCAAGATAAAAAAAGCATAGCTTGCCGATAATTGAAGCTTATCTTGATTCTTGGCTCTTATTCTTGACTCTCTTTCCGACACATCTACCTATAAACTTAAAAAGAGGCCCCGGCCTCTTTTTAAGTTTATATAACTTTTTAGTGCTTACAAACGTATGATGGGATTAAATTTATAAATTAGCGGAATAGCATGTTCAATTAGCATGCAATAATTCCCTACTATAGCAAACTGTCATTGCATTATGAAGAAAATTCTCATCATTGATGATGAAGTAAACGTCGCGTTATTACTATCAAAATTTTTAACACGCAACGGATTTGATGTTACTACGGCCTCAACCGGAACTATTGGTATGGAGTACCTTAAAAACGGGAACTTTAACCTTGTTTTATGCGATTTCAGGCTGGAGGATACTGATGGCCGCGAAATGCTCAAAAACATTAAAACGCAATACCCAAAAACGGGCGTTATTATTATTACCGGCTATTCGGACATAAAAATGGCCGTTGAGTTGATAAAAATGGGGGCTTATGATTACATCACCAAGCCGCTGTATCCCGATGAAATTTTAAATACCATTACCAAAGCCATTGAAACGCACCACGCTTTGGTTGAGGATAAAGATACCGAAACTGCAGGTTATGATAAACCAAGCACATCGAGCCGCGAAAACAAAAAGCAGGCTTTCAGCAATGAGTTTGTAACCGGTACCAGCAAGGTATCAAAAGAGCTTGCCCGCCAGATAGAACTTGTTGCACCTACCAATTACAGCGTTATTATTTTAGGCGAAAGCGGTACGGGTAAAGAGTCTGTCGCCAAGAGCATCCACCTTAGCAGCCCGCGGTATAACCAGCCTTTTATAGCAATGGATTGCGGCTCGCTTACCAAAGAGCTGGCAGCAAGCGAATTCTTTGGCCACGAAAAGGGTTCGTTTACGGGAGCCCTATATACCAAAATAGGCCACTTTGAAATGGCTAATGGCGGCACCTTGTTTTTAGATGAAGTAGGCAACCTGAGTTACGAAATACAGGCCGCCCTGCTGCGTACCGTACAGGAACGTAAAGTAAAACGCATCGGCAGCACTAAAGAAATTAGCCTGGACGTACGCATTATTATTGCCACTAACGAAAACTTGCAGGATGGCATACAAAAAGGCAAATTCCGCGAAGATTTATACCACCGCTTTAACGAGTTTAGCATATTTATACCGCCATTGCGCGACCGGGGCAGCGATATTATGCTGCTGGCCGAACACTTTTTACGAATGGCCAACCACGAACTTAGCCGCAATGTAACTACGTTCTCGCCCGAGGTTATCGAGTGTTTTATGAACTATCGCTGGCAGGGCAACATCCGCGAGATGAAAAATGTGGTGCGTCGCGCCACCCTGTTAACAGAAGGTAACGAAATAACCATGAAAACGCTGCCGCTGGAGATATCAAACTTTAAGACGCCCGTTTATGATTATTCGCCGATGGCCGAGATGCACGAGATAAAGGAGAACAGGCACGATTTAAAAAATGCAGCCCTCGAAGCCGAGTACGAAACGATACTAAAAGTATTAAGGGAAGTTAATTTTAACAAAACCAGGGCCGCCGAAATATTAAACATCGACCGCAAAACTTTGTATAATAAAATGAAGGCCATTAATATTAAGTGACATGAAAGCAGCTGCCAAAGTTCAAAACAAACAATCCGCAGTAACAGCAAATAATGAACCGCTGCGGGCGCTAAAGCATGATGTTAAAAATCAGCTTTCGAACATTTTGCTGGCCATTGAGCAGCTGCGCTACGAAATACCCGACCTTACCCCCGATTGCATTTTTTACCTCGATTCGATATCGTTAAGCTCGGCTAAGATTGATACGCTTTTAAAGGAAGTTGAATAAGTTGTAGATGCTGCAAGGGTTGTAAAAGTTGAAAATAATATCCAGTTCAGAAGCGCAACAACTACAACCTCTACAACAATTCCAACCTTTACAACCATTTCCCAACTAAATCTTCCCTTCTTCAAAACATTTTGCAGCCATTGCGTTATATAGGTGTAATTTAGGCCTTAATGTCAGTTTTTAACTATAAACAGCGCAATAATATCATCCTAACAGCCATTATTATATTGGGCTGTTTTTTACTGTATGCGCTAACAAGTCTTTTTAGTTCGGTGTTAGGCGCTATCGTGTTTTTCACCATTTTCCGGCCAATATACCTTCACCTGGTTGAAACCAAGGGCTGGAACAAAACGCTGGTGGCTTTGCTGATTATTTTCACCTCGCTTATTGTTATCATCATCCCAATGATGAGCCTGAGCATTATGGTGGTAGGCAAAATTGGCAGTATCAATAAAGAATCGTTTAACCTGCAGGAGTGGATAGACAAGATCGACGATTATGCCGGCTATAACTTTAACCAGCCCCACCTTGCCGAAAACACGCTACAAAAAATAGGCGCTTATGCTACCGAATTGTTCCCATCTATATTGGGCAGTGCTGCGAATATTTTGCTGGTGCTACTGGTTATGTACTTCCTGATGTATTTTATGTTCACCCAAATACATGAATTTGAAGCGGCCTTATTAAAATATGCGCCCTTCCGTGAGCAGCATGCTATAAAATTTGCCATTGCCTTACGCAATGCCACCTACTCAAATGTGCTGGGGCAGGGCTTAATTGCATTGGTGCAGGGCTCTTTATTAAGCATGGGCTTTTATGCCTTCGGCTTGCCTGACGCTATTTTTTGGGGTGTTATTGGCGTATTTATATCCTTTTTGCCAGTGGTGGGCGCACCCACGCTGACTATTCCTTTTGGTATTATATTGATAGCCGGAGGCCACACCCTAAAAGGCATTTCTTTAATAGCATTTGGATTGTTGTTTATCGGCAACGTCGACAATGTTTTAAGGGTGATTATAAACCGCCGCGTGGGCAACACGCACCCCATCATATCTATCATAGGTGTTTTTATAGGTATTCCGCTGTTCGGCATTCTGGGCCTGGTATTCGGGCCACTGCTATTATCATATTTTTTACTATTATTGGAAATTTACGAAACCAATCGCCTCGCCGCCGACAGGCTGGAACGGATACGTACCGGGCCGGATGGGTGAGGAAGTTCATGTGCGATGGTTCATAGTTCATGGCAGGAAATGTTCATGGTTGATAGTTCATGGCCGAAAAAATACATTAAATTTGCTTTATGTACTGTGCTGCTACCATGAACTTTCAACCATGAACCATGAACAGCACAGTAACAAATAAGAATATATTTAATCAAAATCAAAACAATTAGTCAACTTAAAAATTAATAGTATATGAACGATAACTCAAAAGTATTTGTCGCTTTGCTGGTAGGGCTGGCGGCAGGAGCAGCTTTAGGAGTGTTATTTGCTCCGGATAAAGGCAATGAAACACGCGACAAGCTTGCCGAATCATTAAAAAACCTTGGCGACTCGATTAAAGAAACTGCGTCGGCCGAGATTGAAAACCTGATAAACTTAAAAGATAAAGTTGTTGGCAACATCAAATCAAAAATAAGCAGCGCCGAAGAAGAATACCAGGACGATTTGGAACACGCTTAAATAAGTCAATAGTCTTAAGTCAGGAGTCGTGAGTCTTAATTTTTTCGACTTGGAACTTTTGACTTAAGACTATAAACTTAGGACTAAAGACTACCTCATATCTATGGAACCCGAAAAAGAGACTCCTCCACAACCCATTCTCGAGCAGCTTAAAGACTACGCCGAAACGCGTATTAAGCTGGCAAAATACCAGGCAATTGAAGGCGGAACTTCAATTGCAGCAAGTCTTATTGCCGATGTGGTGGTTGTAATGGCTATGGTGCTGGCTTTTGTTTTCGCCAGCTTTACCCTTGCTTTCTATCTAGCTTACCTGTTTGGCGCCGATTGGATTGGGTTTGGTTGCGTAGCCATTATATACTTAATTATAGCCCTGGCTATTAAGTACAATAAACGAGCTATCGAAAAACCGATTGTTAACGCATTTATCCAGAAGATATTTAAAAACTAATAAGCCAGATGGATTCACCTATCAGAAATATAAGCGATTTAAGAGGCGAAATTTACCGGCTTAAAGAAGTTGAGCAGCAGCAAATTGTTGCCATTGGTCAGCGGTTTAGAAATTTTTCGGCTACCATATCTACATTAGGTACCTTATTCCCCCGTTCTATTACCTCGGAAGGCAAAAGCACCAGCTTTTTCGACCAGGATTTGGTGGGGCTGATTTCGCGTTTCGTATTGCCATTTACACTTAATAAAACCATATTCCGTAATTCGGGCTTCCTGGTGAAAACACTGGTTGGCTTGGTTTCACAAAAAGCGTCGCATTTTATATCTGAGGATACTGTTTTAGGTCTTTGGGATAAGGTAAAACATCTGTTTGATAAAAAACAGAAAAAAGGCAGCGATATTTCCGACGACAAAGGTATACCGCCGATGAGCGAGAGTTATTGATATTCATGATTTAATTTTCTAACTTAGTGCAGTTGCGTTTGTAGCCGCAGCTTAGCCTATACATGTTCATTCTTCTTTTTCTCGCCTTTTTATATTTTATCGGTTTCCCTGTCGGGGTTGCATGGCTTATCGCCTACCTGGTAAAAAAGAAACTCATTAAAACCGGCAATCCACGGGCGCGGATGTTTTCGGTACTGGCATTTGTTGCCGGCTTTATTATCTTATTCGGAGTGGCGTACTTAATAGCCTATTATAACTTCAGGATTGAAAGATAGGTTTCGGCTTTAATTTCCTTGCATACCTGGTCCTGATTAACCATTCGGCAAACAGCAGGTTAGGAACCCACCCCATCCAGGCATCTATCATATACAAATGCACCGGGTCGATATACACAAAGCAAGGTATCGCCAGTTTCCATGCCCTTAGCATTACCGCCGACAAAGTGAGTGCATAGCTTCGTATCATAAATTGTTTATGAGCAATAATGTTCTTTCGCTTCACTTCTATAACAGCCCTATAGGTAAACCAGAACCAAAGGCAATCCAACACAACAAAAGCAATTTTTCCAGGCAATAACCCATTGGCGTAGATGGCCATAATCATGGTGGCCGGAAAGTTGATAAACATAATGTCGTACGCATAAATACGGCCCATTACACGGTGAATAGGTTTATGCTCTTTTAATATATGGTCTGAAAATTGGGTGAAGCCCGCCAGCATAACGAGGAAAACGCTGAATACGTGGGTATAAAATGCGACCTTCCACCAGGTAATATGAATATAATCCTGCTTAAATTGTAAAAAGCCTATGTTGTCCTGCATGGGGTAATAGCGCACAATACCAAGCAGCATTAAAAACGAAGCGATAGCCAGCAGCGAATAAATAATTACCGTTTTGAAAATGTATTTTGCGGTTTCCAGGGGAATAATATTTGGTTAAAGATAAAATAATGATGCGTTTAAATGTCGGTTTATTCATCAGCGCCGGGTTAAAACGTGGAGAAATAAAAAAACGTTACCGTAAACCATTTCACCATTCACTACTCACCATTCACTACTAATCCCTATATTCGAATAAATTTTTATTCCGATGGATACTTACGTTATTATCAAACAACTGCACTCCGGGTTCAGGTACATTGTATTTTTGCTGGTGTTAGTGGCAATCATTCAATCGTTGCTGGGCTGGCTTAACCAAAAGCCGTATACCGAAACAAACCGCAAAATCAATTTATTCGCGCTGATATCGGCACATATCCAATTGCTTATTGGTATCGTGCTGCTTTTTAAAAGCCCGCTGGTGCATTTTGACAGCAGCACCATGAAGGATAATATAACCCGCTACTTTTCCGTTGAGCATTGGGTAGGGATGGTAATAGCCATTGTATTAATCACTATAGGCCACAGCAAATCAAAGAAGATTATCCTGCCCGAAAGTAAACACCGCACCATTGCAATATTCTATATTATAGCTTTTTTGGTAATAGTTGCCACGATAATGGCCGGGCATTTGCCGGTTTTAGGTTCGCAATCATAAAAAAATGCAGAAAAAATTTGTCAATTCAATTTTCTTTATAAATTTGTGACCGTAATGTTCAAAACAAATCATACAATTAGCTGGTGGCACCAATTAAATTTGGCAGCCGGTAAAGTTTTTGATCTGAACGATTAATCAATTGTAAACCTAATAGGAAACCCGGCGAA
>JBDUDE010000426.1:0-3393 GCA_040003105.1 Mucilaginibacter sp.
TTGAAAGAAACGACCGGGTAAACAGGGTAGCAGCTATTGCCCCCAGGCAGGCGAAAAGTATTACGCTCTTTAATTCAAATTCCGGGAAATTTCCCCACACGTACTGAAAGGTAAACCCTTTAATGCCAATTTGGGTAAGGCCAACAGAGGCAACGTAAATAACATAGTACAGGTAGCTTTTGTCTTTAACTGTGAAAAAGATAAACAGGTTGTACAAAAACATAATTAATACAGCCCCGAAAAATATACCCGATAGCTGGTTTTCTTTAGTCAGGAACTGCCACAGATCATTTTGTTGGTTTACCGATATTGGTAAGATTAACTGCTCCGAACTTTTAATACGCAGGTAATAGGTTTTGCCTGTATTGTAGGGGACATTAAGGTCGAAAATATAATCGGGGTGCTGGTATTTGCGGGTATCAAAATTCCTGATCTCGCCCATTAAAATGCCCTGGTAATGATTTTGGGCATCCGGCGCAAAAAGCTCCACTTCATCAAGTATCGGGTAGGCTACATCTAAAAGCAGGTCGGCATTTTTAGTTTGATTGGTGACCGTAAACCGCAACCAGGTGCTAACTGCCGAAAACCCAAGATTAGGGACATCTTTATCATATTGTTTGAACCCGGCGGACTTGATTACGTCTGCAAAAGCAAGTTCCTGTTTGCTTTGCAATACCGAAATTTGCCTGCCAATCATAACCCTCCCGTCAGCATCATGGATAATTACATCCGCACTCGCCCGGGTATTGACCAGCAGGAAAGAAAGACACATTAGCAACCTAAAAAAATGCTTAGCCATATGGATTACCTATTTAATGCATGACGCGATTACAAGGTTAACCGAACAGGCGAAATAGTGCCCGTCGTCTGCTTTTTGCAAAGCGTCGGAGAAAGCCCCGCTTTCCTGTTCCCGGATATAGCCTTTTTCGGCTGCCTCAATTATCATTTGCTCTATCTTGAAAAGCTCGTTCGCTGTATTTAAATTATCAGTAACAAAAGGATGTATTTCAAATTTGATGTTCCTGAAATTATTTTGCTGCAGATAGCTGACGAGCTTCGCGGCCGCAAAACCGTTGTTTATTTTAACATCGGTATAGTAGGCATTTACCTTTTTTTGTACATCAACAAATTCCGTGTAAAAAGATAAGCTGCTCCAATCGGTTTCAATAATAACTAAAGGGCTCTCCTTTTTTAGTATCCTGCTGACTTCGCCTATTACCTGTTCCGGATTAAACAAATGCTGTATCACCCGTTCGGTCCTTAATCCCGATATAGTTTCATCCTCAAATGGTAAAGGATATGCTTCTGATAAGATAAAATCAACATTACTAATTCCTTCCGACTGTTCTTTTGCCTCTTGAAGCATCACGGGGTCGTGGTCGATGCCTGTTATATTAACATCCTTCCCGGTTATTTTCGCCAGTTCAATAACATCATTCCCGGCCCCGCAGCCAAGGTCGATAATTGTTCCGCTATTTATATTTTGAAAAAAAGTGTAAGAATGCTCTTTCAGGTTTAACAGCAGGCGCCTTGAGGTTTGCAGGTAGTTGATATCGTAGTGTTTGTTTGCCATGGTATGATGGAATAAAGGTGTTAGTGAAGTAAAGGTATTAAAAGCTAACGCTTTCCTCGTGAATTTCTGATTCTAAAAACACCCCGTCTGCTGCCGCTATGGTCTGGGATAAATCCCACCTGTTAAGGTGAGGGATGCCAAGTTCAAAATCGATAGCTATTTCCTTTTTCTTTAATTCATGTATCTTCAAGCTGTCAGGGTTGGCCCGCATTTGCATTATCGCAAGCTTATCCTCCTCAACGGCCAGGCTTAAATCCGAAACATCTTTTAAAATCATTGCTGTTGCAATAAGGTCGAGTTTAGGGTAATAAAAGGTCCCGTTGTTGCCAATGCTATCAACCAGCACCATTCCGCAATTTACAACAGGTTTTACAGTATACGGGGCACATAATGCAAAAAGCGAATGTAAGCCTATTTGCGTTGAAATTGCAATAAGTGTGCGGATAAGCAATGGTGTGCCAATTCCGTACCCGGCAAGCTCCTGCGAATTCCACAAACCGCAAATCTCGCCGGTGCCTTGTTTTGAAAAATCCCAAACAAGTTTAAATATTCCGGGATCCATTGTGCCTGTAGCCTGCTCTATTGGCAATCGCTCAGACCCGCCGGCAACATGTACCCTTGCACCCCCATATAAAGTTTTCCCGTCTTTTGATTGGACAATTATTACAAAAACTGCCGGGTTTTTTGCCCACCCGTTTTTTGAAGAGGTAACCTTTGTTACCCCGATACTGGTTAAAACTGCCGTATGTCCTTCAATAAATAACTCACAGGTGTCCGGTTCATCAATTGCCCTGAAGGCCCGAAGCCTTAATTCGGGCCTGCTTTTTTTTAAATAATCTTCCATTTATCGGATTTTTTCCAAATCACAACCGCTCTCTCAAAATCATAAAATAAACTGATAGACGACCAGGTAGCCCCCGGGCTAAATCAACTATTAATTAGGTTAAATCTTCAATAAGCATTTTTACGTAATTTGCCGCAGAATAGATATACTTATATCATTTTTTTTTTACAGCAGGCATGATCGCCGCTCTTTCCATAGCAATGGCTTTAAAACCGTGAGTGTTCGAAGGAGCCCCCTACTCAGGGCAGAATTGCGGTGGAAGGTCTAAAGAAGTACCAAAACTCAGCTTAAGACTATTGACTTGAAACTAATCTTTAGCTGCCGCATCAATATTAATAGTAACCTCATCGGCCAGTACCAGGCTGCTTGAGCCTATGCCGTAATCAAGCCGGTTTATTTTAAAGCTGCCTTTAAAGGTTGAAGTGCCGTTGCTTTGGGTAAGGGTGAATGGGATATCAATCAGCTTTGTTTTGGCCTTTATGGTGAGGTTAAACTGGCCTGTATAGTTGTTGCCGTTACGGTGTTTTATCGACACCGATTTCAGGAAGATTTTTGGATAATGCGCTGCATCAAAAAAGTCCTCGCCGTGCAGATGTTCATCGCGGCTGGAGTTATCTGTGTTTAACGTATTAACATCTGCGGAGGCCTCAATGGCGCTGGTGGCAAGGTCGGTTAGGTTAAAATGCACGTCGGCCTGTAACCCGCCAATGGTACCGTCAACACCGATACCCATGTTTTTGGTTTTAAAAGTTATAGCAGCACGGGTTACAGTGCTGTGTACATAGGTAAAAGCGGTCGACGCAACAACTATCAGCAATATGGGCAGCAAAAATTTCTTCATCGTACTAGTTAACGCATTTTGTTTAGAATGATTATAAACACATGCGATTTTTACATTTGATTGAAAAAACGAGGAAAGGATTAATGTGCCCGTTAGATTTACGAAGTTTCTTAAACTTCGTAAATCTAACGGATA
>JBDUDE010000710.1:0-3388 GCA_040003105.1 Mucilaginibacter sp.
GGGGGCAGTATTCCATCATGGCTTGTTAACGCCACTATGGCTATAGGGCCTTATAATTCGTTTGTGAAACTGCGCGAAGTTTTAAAGCAATCCTCACACAAATAGGCTAGCCATAATACTATTCCGGTAACAATAAGCCCCGTAAATAGTTAGCCGTTTAATATGTAAAACCAGGAAAAACGATATGAAAAATACTCCACCACCCGCCTTCAAACGAAAGGTATAGCTTAAACGGACCCTGTATCAATATAGTCTCCCCGTTTTCTAAAACAGCATCATATCGCACACCGCCTTCTGCGTGGCCAATGCCGCCATTTTCGTTGAGTTCAAATTTAATTTCCTTAATAAAATATTCTTCGTTTTTAAACTCACCGTATGCGGCGAAGATGTTATTCATTTGTGCAATAATATCCTTTTTGGTCATTATCCGCCTGTCGGGTAAAATAAACTGGTCGGCCAGCTCCCAGCTGTGACCAAAACTTTGTTTAAACCACGATGTCATAAACTCAGCAGTGCGGTTCTGAATATCTTTTTTATGATTTGGATGAAACTCCTCGTAATCAAAATTGGTGGTCATACCAGGAACAGAAAAATCATCTGTCTCCTTTCCAAACAATTCTTCGGTAATAAACTGGTAGCGGGTGCGGTTATCGCATTCTTCATCAAAATGCACCTCAATGTTTTTTGACCCAAGCAGGTCAGTTACCCGCTGCAATGCCGGCCCTACAGATGCGTCATCCAGATCCTGCGCTTTTATAAATTCCGGCTTGCCCAGCAGGTCGTAAATAATAATTCGTTTGGCATTGGCGTAATTTTGCTCAAAGGCAAAAATATTTTTCAGGAACTCGTTCTCAATTTCGGGCGGTAAATTACCCGAACTGTGCGACTCTCCGCCCAACTCCGCCTGTAGTTTCAGTCGCAGCAGTTCGTTTTCCATGCGGAGGTTTTCTTCCGGGTCGTCGCTTAGTGGCTGGTTGGTTATATCGTCGTCGTTAATCATTCGGATAAGGCATTTATTGTTGAACCAAATGTAAACGATAGGGCCGAAAATACAAGGAAGAATAAAAATTATCAAAACCATTTGTCGTAGGGGTGTATTGCAATTCGACCCTGCGATTTATCATTTTTTTTATACTTTTATGCTCCCCTGCCATCCGGTATAAACCATGATTAAACGTTTACTTTTCCTGTTGTTATTAATGTCATCGTTATGCGCATCGGGGCAGGACGCCGATTTTTTTAAACCCGACAGTATCCGCAGGCAACTAAGGGCCACCAAAATCTCCACCTCGATTGATATCGACGGCAAGCTTACCGAGCAGGAGTGGGCTTTGGCGCCACCGTCACCGCAATTTATACAGGTTGAACCTTACCAGGGAAAGCCTACTGCCTTCGAAACGCAGGTGAAGGTGCTCTACAATCAAAAGTATTTGTATTTCGGTATCGTGTTACACGACCCGCTGGGGAAAAAGGCCATCCGCGCTACCGATTTTATGCGCGACTTTGATTTTATGAAGCACGATTTGGTAAATCTTTCGTTC
Organism: Mucilaginibacter sp.; assembly: GCA_040003105.1. GTDB lineage: Bacteria > Bacteroidota > Bacteroidia > Sphingobacteriales > Sphingobacteriaceae > Mucilaginibacter. Next base: position 1,542 of record JBDUDE010000710.1, read on the forward strand.
GATGCTTTTAATGATAAACGAAATGCCATGGTGTTTGCCACCAATGCCTATGGCGTGCAGCGCGACCTGCTGGCTTTTGACGATTTATATTTTGACATTGACTGGAACGGCCTTTGGGAAGTACGCACCACGCGGTCCGATTCGGGTTGGGTAGCCGAGATCGCCATCCCCTGGAAAACCCTGCGGTACCCGAAGCGGACAGACAGCATTCAAAGCTGGGGATTAAATATTTACCGCAATCGCAGGCTTACCAACGAAATTAGCGCGTTTTCACCGTTTCCACGGGTATTTAGCGCTACGCATATGAACTATGCCGGCGAGCTTACCAATTTGCAGCCACCGCCGCCTGCCACAAACATCCGGGTGCAGCCCTACGTCTTAACCTCGTACGACCATTACAGCAACTTCGGCGCAGGCGTTAAACCACAAAGCACTCACTTTAAGGCCGGCGGCGATTTAAAATGGGCCATTAATTCCAATGCCATCCTTGATTTAACAGCGCATACCGATTTTGCCCAGGCTGATGCAGACCTGCAGGTGAATAATATTACGCGTTTCTCCGTTTTCTTTCCGGAGAAACGGCAGTTCTTTCTGGAAAATGCCTCGCTGTTTGGTGTTGGCGTAAGCCAGTTTGCCGATGGCTCGGGCGGGGCGATGCGGTACCAGCCTTTTTTTAGCCGCAATATTGGCCTGGATGATAACGGCAATCCTATCCCGATTGTAGGCGGCGGGCGTTTTGTATACCGTTCATCAAACCTCAATTATGGCGCTATTGTTATGCGGCAAGCCAGTGATCACGACCTGCCCGGCACCAACTTTTTTGTGGGGCGGGTGTCTGAAAACTTTGGCAGTCAAAACCGCATTGGGGCATTGGTAAGTGTTAAAAATCAGCCCGGGGCCTCGAATATTGAAAGTACTGTTGATGGTTTTTTCCGGCTGGGTGAGTCGCAATCAGTGAACGCTATTTTAACCCAATCCTCCACTACCAATACAGGTAAAAAGGGGTTTGGTGGCGTGCTGCAATACATCAATTCGACCAATCAATATAAAATATGGTGGACGGAATCCCTCATCACCAAAGATTTTGACCCGCAGCTGGGCTTTGTATCGCGTAAGGACGTTATCGGTACTACGCCAGGCATGAACTACTACTACAGGGGCGCATTGCTGCCATTTAAAAGTTTCATCAGGGCATTTGAGCCGGGCGTATTGCCTGAATTTTATTATACGGCATCAACCGGTAAGTTTGCCGAAATGAGCCTGGCGTTCTATCCCATCTGGTTTAACCTGCAAAGCGGCGCTTACCTGGGCTACGGTTTTACACCCACCCGGCAGCATTTAACAGAGCCGTTTACTCCGCTCGACGTCAACATTGCCCCTGGCGACTATAATTACACCGTGCACAACATCCTGCTGAGCACCGATCCTTCAAAAATTATCAACCTGATGCTCGACTGGAAAAACGGCAGCTATTTTAACGGGCATTTAACCTCGGCGGATTGGAAACTGCAATTTGCCCCTATACCATACATATCACTGCTTGGAGAGTTTAACCAAAACCATTTTACCGGCGTGGGCGACCAAAAAGCAAACAAAAATGTAAACCTGTATATTTTACAGGGCCGCTTTGCGCTTAACCCGCGCGTGCAACTTACCGGCATCTATCAAAAAAACTCGTTTGATAATGCCGACAATTACAATATCCGCCTGTCGTGGGAGTTTTCGCCGTTGTCATATGTTTATCTTATCTACAACAGGGGGGTGACTGGAGTGGCCAATAATTTAACCGTACATCCGCAAACGGAAGACCATTTGATAGCGAAGGTTAGTTATTTGCAACAGTTTTA
>JBDUDE010000548.1:0-3385 GCA_040003105.1 Mucilaginibacter sp.
TTGGCCTGTCTCATCAAATCAAATTCTTTAGGGAATACAGTGGCATTTACCGCGGTGATGCCTTCTTCACCGGTTCCCTCTAAATCCAGGTTTATTAAAAAGCGGATGTTGGATAACGGCATAAGCGGGTGCTCTGCAAAATACATAGAGCCCAGTAAACCGGCTTCCTCGCCCGAAAAACATAAAAAAGCAATAGAATACCGCTGCGGGTGTGCAGCATAATATTTCGCAAGGCTAAGCAACTGGCTCACGCCGCTGGCGTTATCATTAGCGCCGGGGAAGTAGGTATCGGCGCCCATACCGCCCAGGTGGTCGTAATGGGCCGTTATTACTAAAAACGAATCAGGTTTTGCAGTGCCACATACAAAAGCGCAAACATTGCCGGTTTTAAATCCGGGTGTCAATTTGTTTTCAATATCCACGCTTACAGTGGCAGGCGGCTGGCTCAAAGCTTTTTTATCCACCAGTATGCCCGTATAATCCATGGCCTTTTGCTCAACCGACCAGGTAAGCTTATCCTGCATAATTACTATAATCCGGTTATCCTGGTTTAAATAGGAGATGCTGTCTATTTTTTTCAGGCTGCCGCTGCCTTTTACACCTTTACTTTCGGGGCTCACAATAAAATCGCGGCCGGGTTTTAGGTCGATACCGTTGATGGATACCTTCATTTTACCGGGAAAGGTATTAGCATCGTAGCTAAATGGCTGCAAAAAATCTTTTCCATCAAGGGGTTTTAAACCGAAGCTTTTAAACTCGTTGGTGATAAACCTTGCGGCTTTGCCCATGCCATCTTTGGTATAGCCCCGGCCCCAAAAGTAGGGTGAGGTTAAGGTATCGACAATCCGCCGGGCATAAAGCGAATCCTGCGCAAAAAGGGTCTGGATTGATAACAGCAGCAGTAAGGTTAGTTTAAATTTCATTTAGGGTGATAATGGGTATGGCAAATTAAGAAAAATATTTTCAAACGATGGCTGGCTGGGATATCGCCTTTAGCGCAGGCCTTTGACCTGCGCTGACGAGTACCGCCCCTTTGGGGCTGAGGCGATTCTCTTTATTTATGAGTATTGAGCCAAATAACTTTTAAGAGCCGTAGAATTTACCTGTATAATAATCTCAAAAGCCCCAAAGGGGCGCAATTCATTAGCGCAGGTCGTAGGCCTGCGCGAAAAGAGGATGCTATGTTCTAAAACCTAAACCCAATAGAAATATACGGCAACGAACCCTCTTTTGAAAAACCAACGGCCGCCTGTATCAACACCAATTGTGCCGGGATAACATAAATGCCGCCGCCATAGCCATCATGCCAGGCATTGGAGCTATCCGTAGCCGACCACACCCTGCCGATATCATTAAACCCAAGTATGCCCACGCTGCCGGGCAACAGGTACGACGTAAAATCCAATACTTTCAACCGTACCTCAAGGTTGTTGTAAAGTGTACTGCGACCGGTAAAGCGCCAGGTATGGTAACCGCGCAACGTTTGCGGCCCGCCCAGTTTTATTTGTTGAAAGTAATCTGCATTGCCAAAATAAGTGCCACCACCGGTGCGATTGGCTATAATCAGTACCGAATCGCGGTCGGGGTTAAGGTAAAAGCTGAATTCAGACAGTAGCTGGGTGTAGGCATTATGTGAACCGTTTACCGCCTTCATTGATGTTAGCGTAGTATTCCAGTAAACACCTTTGGTGGTTAGCGTACCTTTATTACGGGTATCATAAACCGCCCCGGCAACCACCCCTACCGACCATTTTGTCGAGAACACATTTTCGTTAGGGTGCGCTGCGTCATAATCTTTCAAAAACCTGGTGGCATTATTATCAGCCTGGCTGTTGTAAAACTGGCCGCCTATGCCCGCATTTAAATGCCAGTTGCCGTAAGCGTGGTAAAGCCCAACATCGGCAGTAACCAAGTCGTAGCGGTTGCGATAGTAAGTAATTTCTTTGCTGCCCTCGTTTACAAATGGCGTTCCGTTGCCAATACCAAAAAAGTTGCTTACGTTGTTTGGCCCGCGCGAAAGGGCATTAATCCGGATATCATTATTGCCGATAGCATTCTTAAAATCGGCCACGTAGGTAAACAGCAGTGATTTGCGGGAGAGTGAGTAATTAGTCAAAAATTCCTGCCTGAATGAATACGGCTCGCCGCGGAAGCCATGTTTTTCAGACGCGAAACCACCTATCAGCAATATGCCGATGTCAGTATTGTAATTTGCAAATATGATAGGTTCAAACCTGTCATATTTAAAGCTCTTATTATCATAATTATTTACGCCGGTGTCCTTACTGGTGCGCAGCCGCGCATCGGCTGATGACGGTAGCACATTTGTTGAATCGGACCTGTCATAAACATACAGGTTGCCGCGGTTATTCAGCTTTTTATCTACATAAAAACTATCCACGCCGTTGCCGCCCAGCATTCTTACTTTTATGGGCGATGGGGTATCACCGGTTACCGAAAATACGTCGCTGCCGCCAAAGCCGTAAAGCCGCACCTCTTTGGTAACATCCGGTTTAAAAACGCGGTGATAGGTTATTTTATCGGCGTCGCCGCCCTTCTTTATCTTTTTAACAGTTACCTCAACATCGCCGCCCTTTTGCTCATTGATGCTGAAGCTATCGTTTTTATCGGATGCCGGGACCTCTGCATAAATAGAAATAAAGCGATAATATTCCAGCGCCTGGTGCATGAGCTTATCGCGCCTCCCTTTCATTTTGGTTATAATTGCGGGGCCGGATAGTTTAAAAATCGTATCGGGCATTTGTTTTACTGCAGCGGTAATCAGGCTGTCGGTCAATGTTTTTTGAACGTAGGTAATTTGTTCGCGCCAGTCGTCTTCGCTCAATTGGTTTAAAAAATACCGGTCGAAATAACGGGCGTTAAAATTCCAGCCATCAATATCCTTAATCTCATCGCTATAGCCCTGGAACTTTGATTTGAGCCATTGATGTGATACTATCCAAGGGAAAACGCCCGATGTACGGTAATATACCTGGTCGCGGTCACGCGGAATGGGCTCATACAAATTGCCTTTTTTCTCTTCAATTTTTTCCCAGCGCCATTGGTCCTCGTGTCGGTCCCAGTCGCCTAAAAGCATGTCCAGCAGGCGGGCCCTCAGCACTGTTTTTTCATCAACGTGGTTGTCGTTATCTTCTTTTAGCTTACGCTGCACTTTTTCGGTGTTGTCGGTTTTTTCGGCATCCAACGGTTCGCGCTCTTCAAACAAAAAAACTTTATTGGCAAAATCTTTTCCATACTTGCCCAACGCGGGGTCATCCTGCACGTAAACTATTTTCGGGTTCGAATGCGGAATGCCCAAAGCCTGCGCCAATGGGGGCACGGTTAGCGCCGCGAACGGATGGGCGGCCGACACCTGATCCTGCAA
>JBDUDE010000457.1:0-3379 GCA_040003105.1 Mucilaginibacter sp.
ATTTTTCGCTAACCTTATGGCAGGTTTTGCAGTCCAGCGTAAGCATTAACGCTTTGCCGGGGCTGTTTGCACTTAGGTTACCAAGGTTTGATACCATGCTGCCGGGCATAATGTTAACCTGCTTGCTTTTTACCGTGGCAGCCTGGTCGTCGGTTACGTCAACGGTTGCGTTGTAATTTCCTTTTTTGGTGTAAGTATAGGTAAGCCTTGGCAAAACAGTTTTTTTGGTTACACCATTGCCTAAATCCCAGCTATAGCTCATTTTGTCGCCTTCGGGGTCTTTGGCCCGCACGGTGAACGTTACAGTTAGCGGCAAAGCGCCGAACGTTTTGCTGGCTTTAACACCAGCGATATCCGGGGCACGGTTGCCGCGCAGGTAATCAATCCTTGATAAACCGGCATCAGCGTTTTTGGTGAACCAGCCGCTGCCATATTCCAGCATGTAAAACCTTCCATCCGGGCCAGCTTCCATGTCAATAGCCGAGTTGAATTTTAAGGTGGGCACAAATGGCTCCATCTTGTCGAAATCGCCATTTGGCTGCAAGGTTATGGCTTTTATCCAGCCGCGTATCCATTCGTACATAATAACTTTATTGTTATAATAGTCAGGGAAACGGGTTGCCTTCGGGTACATCTCCGAATGGTAAATAGGGCCGGCCATGGTGGTACGGCCTCCGGAGCCAACTTCCGGGAAATCGGTAGAGGCAGCGTAGGGATACCATATCATAGCGGGCTGTGCAGGTGGCAATTCGCGCAAGCCGGTGTTGTTTTTCGAATCGTTTATCGGGTGTGCCGGGTCGAATGGCTCGCCTGATTTACCGGTTGCATAGTCGTACGCGCGGTAAGGTATATTATTCCCTATAAAAAACGGCCAGCCAAAAAAGCCTGCCTGGCGTGCCTGGTTAAACTCATCGTATCCACGCGGGCCCCGTGTGGCAAGGCTGTCTTTGTTGGCATCAGGCCCAACCTCGCCCCAATAAAGCCAGTTGGTTTTTTTGTCAACAGCGATACGGTAAGGGTTCCGGTCGCCCATTACAAAAATTTCGGGGCGGGTGTTTGGTGTTCCCGGTTTAAACAAGTTTCCTTCGGGAATATCATAAGAACCATCTGGTTTCACTTTTATCCGCAGGATTTTACCGCGCAAATCATTGGTATTGCCTGCTGAGCGGCGCGAATCGTGGTTTTCCAGTCCCGGGCGGTCATCAAGCGGTGCAAACGCGTGCGTGTTATAAGGCGGCCTGCCGGGCTCATCAAACGGGGTGGAGTTGTCGCCGGTTGAAAGAAACAGCATGTTATCCTGGCCAAATGCTATCGAGCCACCGGTATGGCAGCAAATTTCGCGTTGCGAGTACAATTGCAATACAATTTTTTCTGTTTTATTGTCGATGGTATCGTTCACAAAAGTAAAGCGCGACAAGCGGTTTACGCTGGTATCGGTCGGGCTGTAGTAAATATAAACGTAATGGTTGTCTTTAAAATTGGGGTCGGCTTGTATACCTAAAACACCTTCTTCTGCATTAACCCCTTTAACATGTGCTTTAAAGTAGGCATTTAAAAAACCTGCCTGTTTAATAGTTTTAGTGTCGTTTTTATAAAGCATTATTTCGCCGCGGCGCTGGGTAATCAGCACATCAAGGTTGGGCAATACAGTAAGCTCGGTAGGCTCATAAAAGGTGCCTGTAACCAACTGGGTTTTAGCAAAACGGTTATCCTCGGGTACGCGCTCTGTGGTTACTTTGCCGTAGTTGAGTTTCACGTGGTCGCCAATGGCCCATTTAATGCCGCCCAAAATGTGGTTCAGGAAAAGCGGGTCGCTATACGATTCGTCGGTATGGCCCAACTCGGTATACCAGGCACGGCCGCCTTCAAAATTGTGGTACCATGCCATAGGATGATTAGGGCCATTAATGCCGCCCTTATAGCTGGTTTCATCAATGGTGATAAGCACATGCATATCTTTTATCAAATCTTTATAGTTGTACCACTCATCTTTGCGTTTCCACTCGGCCGGTAAATGTTTGGTCGATATGTGTGTACGGTCAACTACATGCAGAACAGCCTCCTGCTGAAAGGGATGGCTCACAAAATAACCGCCCACTAAACGCCCGTACCAATGCCAGTCGTACTCGGCATCAGCAGCAGCGTGTATACCTACGTAGCCACCGCCGGCTTGTATGTAGCGTTCAAAATCGTTACGCTCAGGAGCGGTAAGCAAGGGGCCGGTAGTGCTTAAAAACACAACGGTGCTGTACTTTTTCAGGTTGCTTTCCACAAACTTTTTATCGTCGGATGTGGTGTCCACATCGAAATTGTTCTCTTTGCCAAGTTTTATAATGGCATCTACACCCAGCGGGATTGACGCGTGGTGGAATCCGGCAGTTTTGGTAAATACCAGTACCCTGGGCTTTATGGGAGCAAAACCCAAAAACAAAAGCGGAACAAACAAGAGTAAAGTAAATTTAAGACGCATTGATTTATCGTTTAATGATGAAAATAGTCGGTAATTATTATTGGTTTTACGGCGTGTAATTTAGATAAAAAACGGTTAAAAAATCTGTTTAAAGCCAAAATGAGACTTAATTGTTACTAATACACCAATTAGTTGTATTTTTTGAGAAAAACACAACTAATTAGTGTGTCTTATTGACACATTGATATTGCAGACGCGGTATTTGTAGTGAAAAATGGCGTCATATTAACGGCCAGGGTTTTTATGTGCCGCCATGCGACCCTGCCTTTTAGACCATCAACCCCGCAATTTATCCAGTAAATCACTCAACTGCCCGGCTTCTTCTTCGGTAAGGTTATCTTTCAGGAAATCTTTTATTTTAAATTCTTCGTCCATTATGGCGAGGATTTTAAGGCCTTGTTCGCTTATGCGGATATCTACCGCACGGCGGTCTTTGGTATTGGTGCAGCGGGAAACCAGGCCCTTTTGTACCAGCCTGTCCACAATACGCGAAGCGTCCGACATTTTATCAATCATCCGCTCTTTCAGCAGGTTTACGGTAGCAGGATTGGGGTATTGGCCCCTTAAAATCCGCAGTATGTTAAACTGCTGGACGGTAATGTTATTTTTTTCGAACAGATGGCGGGTTTCATTATTTACCCAGTTATAGGTGTATGAGAGGTTGATTACCGCTTTATGATAGTTATTTTCAAATTTACTGCTCTGTATTTCGTCGTCTATCCGCATAATGTTATTGCCTTAATACAAATATCTTTAATTATTTCTTAACATCGGCAGCTTGCTTTGGTTTTCCAAAATCCCAGGGGCAATTAAGGCATTTGTTTTTGCAACAATAGCCGCGTTTAAGGTGGTACGCTTTGGTGAAAACAAAGTTACCTTCCTCATTTATGTAGTAATCAACGCCTTCTA
>JBDUDE010000528.1:0-3374 GCA_040003105.1 Mucilaginibacter sp.
TTAATTCCCGAAGCAGGAACATCAAGTGCAAAGATGTTATCCCCTGTTTCAAAATACAGGGTTTTTAAAAGCACTACTTTGGGCAGGTCGTGCCCGGTGGGGATCAATTCTACCGATATCACCATCGTATTATCCTTCGGAGCATTTGCCGGGGCGGTATATTTTACCAGGTACTCATCAACTATATCCAGCTTGCCACCACCCTGCAATATCTTCCAGTTTTGGGCATGATATGATACAGGAATACCGGCACTTGCCAGCGTATGCGCAGCATCAGACATGTGCACCGGGTGGCCGTCTGTAATAAAATCTCCATTTTTATCTGTAGCAGGCGGAATATATACATCTATGTTTATCTGTGTTTGCTCGCCGGCCGACAAAATGCTTTTCTCTGCATTAAGCGATAAGCGTCCACCGCGCATAGCCCTTGCCAGATCATCGTCCGAAGCGCGCCCATCTTGCGCAAACAGCTTTGCAGAAATCACTATAAGAGCTATTAGTGTTATGTATTTTTTCATTTTGAATGCTTTAAATTATTTAACCGCTGCATGTATTTCCCTGATGACTACAAAGCGTGCTTGCACAGGTATAAATTGCCATTGTGTACGTCGACATCTAAAAACACAATCACTTCTTTATTGTCAATTGTCACTTTTGTGGGCGATGATGCGTTTTCAAACACGGTACCATCCGAAAAATATAAGCCGCGATACCCCATCCAGGCCATGCCGGTTTCATTAGCGTTTAAAAACAGGCGCTTTAAATCAACCGGGTTATTAAATTTGTAAAAAACAGCTCCGTTCCGTTCAATGCTCATCCCGTTACTGCTAGCCGGTACATAAAAAACATTGCCGGTATTACGGAGCCAAACCTGGTTATTCGATATGTTGGTTATAGCCAGGGTCTGTCCGTTTGATACATATACTTTTTGGTCCACAGGCATTATTGCGGCAGTAATTTTACCGTCGGGGCTAACCAACGGCAGTGCGCCGTATCCTTTGGGCAATGTCACTTTTGCACCTGTGGATGAGTTCATGTGGTAACTCATCCCACCGCTTACGCTCATACCTGCTACAGCCACAACGCTCGAGTCGGCATTGTGGGCAATTTGAGCCATGGCAAAATTACCGACCACTTTTCCATGAAAAGTAAAAGTTTGCTCAGGTTTACCGGGCACAATGCCACTGGTAACGTTATGGCCATTTTTCATCATGGCGTTGCTCATATCGCTCTGGGTAAAATCGGTACTGAACGCCTCTATCTCGCTGCCGTTTATAATGGCATTCCGATTGATATTAGGCGGCGTTTCGCCTGTTTTTTGAAGCTGGCCGCCGCTGTAGTTATATGATTTGGTATTCGATTCGGCTATTTTAGCCACTATTTGATTATTCAACACCTGCACGGACGAAAACCACATATCAAAGCCATCCGGGTGATTGTTTAAATCGCTCTGCGAATATGTCGTTAACACAGTGCCCACAGTGGCAGGGTCGGTATAGTGAACAGTGCTCCCGTTAAGAGCCATGGAAGTACCTGGCCCTGCCTGGCTTTGTGCAGTTTTTGAAACGTTATCGGTTAGCTTATTTTTCAGTTTGCCTAAAATGCCTTGTGCATTAATCGTGATAGCGGCGGCAAGTAAGGCTATGGTGTATATTGCTTTTTTCATTGTTTTAGGTTTTATGTTGAGCAAAATCGTAAAAAATACCGGTGCTCTTCTCGCGGCAATTCGCCTGAGTATTTACCAGTCCCGGCCTCATTTTAGTTTTATCAGGGTTGTTCCATCAGCCAGCCCGAGCAAAAGTTATTGTTCGGTGTTTTCGATTGTATCAGCACACCATTTGCGGCAATGCACAGGTAGCCGCCGGTCATCATGTTACGGAACCTGCTAACGTACTGTTCATTTGTGGGTTCCATGGTCCATAAACCCGCACGGTCGTTATAATTGTCTGTAAAAGTTACATAGCCACGCTGATCAACCAGCAGGTAGTTTTCTTTCCACCTGTTTTTTATTTTAACATAATGGCTGCCTGGTACATTCAGAACTTCCCATTGTGCGCTCCACCAGCCGGCATCTATATTAGTTACCTGCGGCGGGCCCTGCTGGGTGTTCAAATACATGTTGTTGAAATTATTTTTAAGCTTCACAAATACATGTTCGTCGGCCGGGGGAGGTGGCGGCGGCGTATAGGTTTGATCGCTGGCTACCGGCACCAATTGCGGGCCGCCTATTGATGCCGAGGCAAGCGGTGTCAGCTGGCTGGCTAAGTAAGTTACCCGCATATCGGGCAGTGTATTTAATGGGGTAATTAAAATAGCGCCGGTGCTTATAGTTTGGCCGGGTTTAATCCAGTAACCTATCTGCACAAATTGCTTGTTCCTGTCAACCTTTTTGGGGTCGCAGTCATTTACCATCGCCAGTACATTACAGGCTTCGGCGTTAATAATGGCTTCTTTTGATGTTAGCCTGGCTCCTGTGGCGTTTAAACAATTAAACTGGGCCAACTGGTCGGATACGTTTTGCAATACGTTCCAGCCTTGTTTGTAGAGCATTATTTTGCCCTGGTTAGTAGTGTTGCGAACGTAAAAACTTACCGAATAGCGGCTGAAATCGCCTTTGCCACTAACGGCTTTTACTTCGGTTGACTTGATGGTATAACCTAATTCAAGCCCGTCGATTGACGCCGGCTGCTTATCGGTTATGGAGAAGGTGGCGGGCTGGGCCGTTACGCCGCAGTACACCAGCAAACTCATGCTGAGCAGTAAAAATACTTTTTTCATTTTCATTAGGGTTTTAAAACAGGCCGGTAAACTATTTGGCCGGCCTGTTGGTATTTTTCGCAGGTGTAAGGTGGTTATTGCTCTATAACGCTGCCCGATATCGAGCCGGTAACGTCAGAGGTAACCGTGTTCTTAGGGTCGGTGTTATCAAAATTCGACCCTTTAATAGCTATTGAAGGCATGGTGACAGATATTTTGCCTGATGCGCTTACAGCTACTGTAATGGTAGTGCCGTCTAAACCGGTAGTGCCGTAAAGGCCCTGTTTGGCCACGGTTACCTTATCAATTACCAGCACAGCCACTTGCCCGGCAACAAGTTTGGAAGCATCACCAACAACAGTGTAGCTGCCGGCTTTAGGTTTAGACGTGCCGGCCCAGAAAAATATCATGGCTGCCTGTGCACTCTTATCAGCCGATTGCCCGCTTACGCCCAGGGCGTTCAGGTTTCTTGTAGCCGAACCGGTAAGCGATGCCGCAGAGTCTGCGGCGGTTGTCTCCGTGTAAATGGTACCATTGACGGTAAATTTAGCGGTGACGTTGGTTGGCGTCGGGTCACTTTTCGTACTGCACGACCATATTAAAAATGACAGGGGCAT
>JBDUDE010000069.1:0-3367 GCA_040003105.1 Mucilaginibacter sp.
CTGAAAATAAATGCTATGCTATATGCTTATAATGTATCGAGGGCTTTTAAATGCCTTTTTTTGGTCTTTCAGTATTTAATACAGATTAAACTTAATTTGCATATTTGCCCATATCTCGGCAGTACCACCAAATACTTTTGCAATCCTGTACGACATCTTGGGCGTAATATCCGATTTTTCGTGTATTATTTTGTTAAGGCTTCGGCGTGAGATACCTAACGTTTTTGCCACGGCGGTTACGGCCAGCTCATTTGTTGCTATTATTTCTTCCTGTAAGATTTCGCCGGGATCTATGTTTCTCATCTATCGTTTCATAGCACATTACGTTTTCTTTTCAAAATTAATCCTAAAAATCCAATAAATTCCAAAATCGTGTCGTATATTGTATCCCCCGTATTTTCAGGGATATTAAAAATGACAGAACACCAAATAGAAATAAACTTTAAAGAATACACTTCATTAACAGAACTTAACAAAGCCAGCCATGCGTTATGCCTTGAGGCGGTAAAGGCGATGAAAAGCTCGCACTCGCCCTATTCAAAATTCAGGGTGGGTGCGGCGCTGCGATTGCAAAGCGGTAAAATTATTTATGGCAGCAATCAGGAAAACGTTGCCTATCCATCAGGCTTGTGTGCCGAGCGGGTTGCTTTGTTTGCCTGGGGCGCTAACCATGCTGACGACCCAATCGAGGCCATGGCGGTAACCGCTGCTACTGATGAATTTGAACTTTTACAACCTGTTACCAGTTGCGGCGCCTGCCTGCAGGTGCTGGCCGAATTTGAAAAAAAACAAAACAAGCCGATTGAAATTATCTTATTTTGTAACAAAAGTCCGGTTTGGGTAATGAATGGTGTGGATAGCTTTTTGCCTTTTTTGTTTTTTGAGAAAAGGCTGAATGCAAAAGTAAAAGGCCTGTGACAAAACTTACGAAGTTTATAAAACTTCGTAAGTTTGAAGGAGACCAATTATGAAAGCAAAACTAATTTTACTATTCCTGACCATTTGCATCAGCACAAGCCTCCATGCGCAAACAGGTTTCCCTTTTGATAACGAGATCCGCGATTTTAAACACCGGGACAGCCTTAAATTTCCAATTAAAAACGGCATATTGTTTATCGGCAGCTCATCCATCCGCAAATGGACCGATTTGGAAAAACGTTTTCCTAATGAGCGTATTATCAGGCGCGGGGTTGGCGGCTGCGAGTTGTGGCAGGTAGTTGATTATTATACACCTTATATTTTGTTTCCTTACCAGCCGCGCAAAATTTTTGTTTACGCCGGCGAAAACGATATCGCCGCAGGCAAAACAGGGAAATTTGTTTTTGAGGAATTTCAAAAGCTCTGGGAAATGATAAACAAAAAACTTCCTAAGGCTACCATCTATTTTATGTCGGTAAAGCCGAGCCCGAGCAGGGCAAAGTTTATAGGCGAGGTGAATATTGCCAACGGGCTGATAAGGAATTATCTTAAAAATAAAAAAAATAGCATCTTTATTGATGTAAGTACCGTGCTATATACGCCTGGAAGTACTACCGTTGATAACTCATTATTTGAAAGCGATTTGCTGCACCTGAACAGCAAAGGGTATGATAAATGGCAGAAGGTTTTGGGACCGTTTGTTAGGTGATCCAGGGATTAGAGATAAGAGATTAGGTGAGTTTGGAAATAAAAAAAGGCCCCAACCACAGGGCCTTTTTACTAACAAACTATTTAACTAAACCTAAAACTAAATTCTTATTTAAAAACGCTGTACACGTTGGTAATTTTCCAGCCGTTGCCAGTGTTGGCAATGGTTACATAGTTGTTGCGTACAAAACCGTCATATTTCATGGCAACTTTTACAATAGTAACGCTTGCGGTGCTCTCAACAATTGTTGTACTGGTAGTGCAGCTTTGCTCAATGTTTTTGTTTTCTTTAAAAAATGCAAGCATGTCGTTTTTGCCAAAGCTCAACACTGTTTTTCCGCGCACCATATTAAACTCTGCCGACTTGTCCAACACGCCATCAAGCCCTGCTAATTTGCCGCGGGTCATGGCATCAACAAATGTGTTAATTGCATAATTGGGAGTTGTTTTTTCGTCGATGGTATTTGCTTTTGCTACGCCGCATATAATTAATAGGGCTAAGCCTAGTACAATTGATTTTAAGGTTTTCATAATGTTGTAATTTATTTGTGATTATGTATTTGATAATAAGACAGCGCCAGGTTTCGAATAGTTACAAGTCTTTTTATTTTTAACAAACATTTAACAATTAGGCACATTAACAGCGTTAAATGCCATAAAATGTACCGTATCTTTAGCCATAAATCGGCCTTAGGGCCCTATAATTGCAGTATTTGAAAAATACATGGTTACGTTCAATACAATTATTTTACAATTTGACGAGCAGGGCGAAAAAACCGGCTGGAGCTATATAACCATCCCGGCCGACCTGGTGCAACAGTTAAAACCCGGCAACAAAAAATCGTTCAGGGTTAGGGGGATGCTGGATGGGCTTGCAGTTAGCGGCATGGCACTGATGCCAATGGGCAAAGGTGAATTTATAATGGCGCTAAAAGCCGATGTGCGAAAGGCGCTGCACAAAAACAGCGGCGCCATACTGAGCGTAAGTATTGAAGAAGATATCGACTACAAGGTTGAGCTACCTGGAGATTTAAAAGAGTGTTTTGACTTTGAGCCGGATGCTTTTGATTTTTTTAACAGCCTGGCAAAATCGCACCGCGAGTACTTTATAAAATGGATAAACGGCGCCAAAACTAATGAAACGCGTAACAAACGGATTGTAAATACTGTAAACGCGATGCTGCGCCGGTGGGATTACGGCAAAATGATGCGGGAGATGAAAAGTGATTGATGTGCGAATTTGCGGATGAAGAAGTAAGAAAATCGTCGCCTTTTCTCCGCTAAAATTTATTGCCGTATCTTTAGCTTTAAGTTGAAACATATATAACGCCTGGTAGTTATTAAGCTGGATAATAAACTATCACATTATTTGAACTGTCCTCTTTTTATGAAAAAAAGCTTTACCCTAATATTAAGTTTATTATTTGTTTTTAAGTTAAGCTACGCACAACAAGTAAAGAATGACAGCATCCGCATAGCCGTCGAGCCGGAATATAATAAAGCCGGGAAAACCCACCGGGTATTATTTGGCGAAAATTACCGGGCTTTATGGGCCGCGCCGGTTAAGTTGCCCATATTCAGGCTGGAGGATGAAAAGGGCGGGCTGAAAATATTGCAAAAGGGTGGGGGATTACAAACCCTGTCGCTGCGTTTGCAGGATTCATCGGGCCAGCAATGGGTATTGCGTACCATTCAGAAATATCCTGAAAAGGGCTTACCGCCAAATCTTCGTCCCACGGTT
>JBDUDE010000532.1:0-3360 GCA_040003105.1 Mucilaginibacter sp.
ATAACTTTTGCTATGTTTTTTACAAGAATGGGATTGTCGTTATATTCATCAACATAGCGTCGCGTGCCTTCAACCGTAGCGTTTTTCAGCATCAGCTTATAGGCGTCATTCACATTATAATCCCTTAAACCCCGCAGATACGACCCAGTAATAAACACCGATGCGTGGTCGCCGTGGAAAAATGTTGGCATAAATCCTTTTATCTCGCCTTTGTCTATCAATGATTTGATTACATCATTGGTAACTTTTGGTGTAAGCAGCCCTAATAGCACAAGTTTATTGCGGTAATCGTCCCACAACGACGGCTCGGTGTAATAGTTAAACCCTTTGTTTACTATTTTGCCGCCTATATCGGTAAAATCGCCGTTAATGTCGCTGCGCAGGGCAGGCCATAAAAATGAGCGGTACAAGCATGAATAAAACAAGCCTTTTTTGCGTTCCGTGCCGCCGGTTACGGTAATTTTCGACAATAAACGTTCCCACGTTTGGGTGGCCTCGTTTCTAACCTGTATAAATGTTTTTCCCAGCATCTCCTTTTCCAGATTCTCCTTTGCATTTTTAGTGCTCACAAACGAGAAACCTATCTGCAGTTCAAGCGATTTATCAGCATCGGCAAAATGAATAACGGGCATTATTTTTTTATCACTTTTCAGCGAATCGATATTTTTTATTGGGTGATTGCTTACTGCGTAGAAGTATAATTTTTCTCCGCCTTGCTGAAAGCCTGTAAAAACTTGTGTGCCTTCTTTTTGGATGTCCCAGCTTTTTATCTTTTCGTTGGCCATCGATAGGTCGGCTATCAGTTTTTTATGCTCGCCTGGTTTAAAGGTATATCTATGAAAAGCGCATCTTAATGTCGATGTCAGCTCGGCGTTGATAGCATACCGTTCAAGGTAAACCTGGTAATAACCTGGATGTGCCGATTCGTTCTTGTGGCTAAACGCTGATTTATAGTCATCAGGAGTAAAATTACCCGTAGCGGGCATTAGCGGAATATTGCATAAATTCCAATGCCCTTTGCTGGTATGGATAAAGCCGTAAATCACGGTGTCTTCATATTGATACCCCGACCCGCTGTGAAATTCGGTTACCGGGCTTAACTGCACCATGGCATTTGGAAGCGACGCCCCCGGGAACACCTCGCCCCCCCACGACCGGCGGGTGGGTACAAAACCAAGGTCCTTTGGCTCCCATAAAGTGGCAGTGCCTAAAAAAGGGTTGACGTAATTAACCGGCGACTTTTGTGCCTTTGAATAACTGATAATGAGTAAAAATATTAGTACTAAAAGAGTATGTTTTTTCATAAATATTAGGTCTCGTTTTGTTGGTTATTGGTTTTTTTGACTGTTTCAGCAGGTTGTGCCTGTCAGTAACAATATCAAAGTAATGCCGGCGGCGCAGATTAGCATATTCTTTTTAAAGATACTGGGTATTTAACATGTGGATCATTCCCATTGTGTTAGTGCTTTTAAATTGTTACGTAAATGCCTGCTGGCATTTTTCTATTAGTTAAGCATAAAAACAAGGTAAGCGCACCCTTTCGGATACGGCTTACCTTGTTAAAACTTTTTAAGCGATAGGTAATCAACAAAAAAACTACCGGCATAAATGTTTTCTGAGTGCTACCATCCCGGGTTTTGGGTCAATTTGGGATCGGTTTGCAAACTTTCTGTTGGTATAGGCCACAGGTAATGTTTAGCCGGGTCAAATCTGCGCACCACCAGCTTTATAAAAGCGGTACTATTTGCTGCAAATTTTGCGCCGCGCACTTCATTGCCTGTCGCGTGGTTCATCACAGTTTCAGCTATTTTCCACCTTTTTATATCGTCGTAACGTAACGACTCGAGCGCCAATTCGCTCCTTCTTTCATTCCTAACCTGGTCTGTCATACTCAAATTGGTATTGCCCGGATAGTTTAATGCCAGCGGGTTAACAAAGCCGGCCCTCGTGCGCAATGGTTTTATGGTGGCATCCCAAACCGACGCAGTCATTTGCCCCAGCATTGTTTTTGCTTCAGCTTCCATCAGCAGTACTTCGGCCCACCTCTGGATGATGATGTCCTCGCCATAATTAAACCCATCATTAACCGTAGGGTCAAAGTATTTTCTCCAGTAATATCCCGAAGATGAAGCGCTGCCGCCGCCATATTCATTCTTTTTGTTAGCAGCATCCGGCGCGGTGCCCGGTTTAATGTAAATGGTTTGCGTGTTGCCTAATTGGTTTACCCATTGATATTTATCATAAGCAATTGTGTAACCTAAACGCGGATCCCTGTTTGCATAAGGAGCGTTATTCTCGTCATAACCTGAACCCGGATCGGATATGGCTTTGCCGTCAAGGGTAAGGTAGCTTTCTATCAGGTCCTGCGTAGGCACAAGGTTACTGTTACTTGCGGCAACAGCCCCGGCGCCGGTATAAAACGGTCCTAAATCAGACCAGTCACTCCAGGTGCGGTTAGGTTTTGAATAGCCAAGAGAAAATATAATCTCGGAGTTGTACTTGTTGTTGGTAGAAAAGATGTTTGGAAAATTAGAAACCAAAGCATACGCACCGTTAACGCCCTGGTTATTCATTAAATCCTCGCACACGGCAGCGCATTCGGCCCACCTGCTGTTGTACAGCAATACGCGTGCTTTCATAGCTTTTGCAGCGCCTATGGTTACGCGGCCCTTATCTGCAGCTGCCTGGTTATCCTTGTTGGGTAAAACAGCTGCAGCAGCGTCCAATTCGCTAAGGATATAAGTTACGACATCGGCTTTAGCGGTTTTAGGGGTTACTTTGGCTTCATCAGGGGTTTGCACCTTGGTAATCAGCGGAACATCGCCAAAAAAGTTTGTCAGCCTGAAGAATGCCTGCGCCCGCAGGTACCTGGCCTCACCTTTCATCCTTGCAATTAGCGCACTGCCAAGAGTGGTGTTCTTGTCTATATTTTCAAGAAACAGGTTACACGAGCGGATGTTGGTGTAGTAGCTTGCCCATTCATACTTAACCCGGTTTATGCCGGCGTTAAAATTCGCATCATCGCCGCTTGATATCGCGGTAGGCGTACCCACGTTTACGTCGAGCGGGCAGTATGCATTGTCAGAAAGCGCTTCGTTATAAAAATAAGCCTGTGCTGCGCTGCTCGAGCCGCCGTAGCCGCCGCTTATTTGTTGGCTGTAACAGGTAGCTAATGCATTAAATGCATTGGCATTTACAGTCCAGAAATTATCATCAGTGTACTTATCCCTGGGTGCCAGGTCAAGCTTTTTACAGCTCACCATGGTTATCGTAAGGAGTATGATGAGATTCGTTTTATTTAAAAATCTTAAACGCATAATATTTTAAATTAAATTGTTAAAAAGTTAAATCTAAACCCAT
>JBDUDE010000346.1:0-3354 GCA_040003105.1 Mucilaginibacter sp.
CTTATCTTTGCCTTATGAATTTAAAAGTAATAGCATTTGATGCCGATGACACGCTTTGGGTTAATGAACCCTATTTCAGGCATACCGAAGAGCAGTTTTATGAATTGCTGGGCGGGTTTGCTTCGCAACACGAATTAGAGCGCGAATTACTTAAAACCGAGATTGAAAATCTTATTCTTTATGGTTATGGTATAAAGGGTTTCGTGCTGTCGATGATTGAAACCGCACTGCGGGTTACCAATAATACCATCACCAGCGAAATTGTTGGGCAGATACTGGATTTGGGCAAACAAATGCTTAACCAACCCATCGAACTGCTTGAGGGTGTTGAAGATGTCCTCAAAACCTTAAAAGATAAATACCGGCTTGTGGTGGCCACTAAAGGCGACCTGCTTGACCAGGAGCGCAAACTAAAAAAATCGGGACTGGCGCATTATTTTCACCATATCGAAATCATGTCAGAAAAGGATGATGCCAACTACCTGAAACTTATCCGTCACCTGGATGTTAAACCGGATGAACTGATGATGGTAGGCAATTCGTTGAAAAGCGATATCTTACCGGTGCTGAATGTTGGCGGTTATGGCGTGCATGTGCCATATCATATTACCTGGGCGCATGAGCAAATTGAGCATAGCATTGAGGATGACAAGTTTAAAAGCGTTGCGAGTATAAAAGATATTCTTGAATTTTTATAAATGATAAGCCAGCTAACAGGGGTCGCTATACCCAAATATTCGTTAAATGATATAAGCCTTAACGGGAATAGCCTGTTCGAGGTTTTGAATTTGCGCGGCGAAAAAATGCAGCAGCCAGCCATATTTTTAAGCCCTCACCGTAAAGACTTCTATTTTATGGCATTGGTAAGGCAGGGGAGCAGCCGGCACTGGATAGATATGGTGCCCTACACGCTTAAGCCCGACACATTTTATTTTACTGTGCCGCACCAGGTTCACTTGAAAGAGAAATCGATACCTATGATTGGTAAGGCGGTATGTTTCACCGACGAATTTTTAGCAATCGATGAAAACGAATCGTTAAGGCAATTGCCGATAATTAAAAACCTGCATAATAGCCACGAACTTGAACTTACTGCCGAAAATATTGTTTTTATAGACGACCTGTTGACCGCTATGGAGGTGGAGTATACACAAAAATACGACTGGAGCAACGGGATGCTGTTGGCCTACCTCAGGGTGCTGCTGATATACTTAAGCAGGTTATATAATGAGCAATTTAGAAACGAAGAGCCATCCGCCGACCGCATGTTGCTGAAAAGATTCAGGCAGCTGATTGATGAACAATATGCCGAACTACATGACGTAGCTGCCTACGCTAGCCAGCTCAATATTTCTGCAGGTTATCTTGGGGAAGTAATAAAACAACAAAGCGGTAAAAATGCTATCGAACTGATTCACGAACGGGTTGTGCTTGAGGCCAAGCGGCTTTTATTCCATACCAACCTTTCGATAAAAGAGATTTCCTGGCAGCTTGGGTTTGAGGATGCATCGTACTTTAATCGCTTTTTTAAGCGCCTTATTACCGAAACTCCCATGCAGTACCGCAAACAAAACCGCAAAATGTACCATTGATGCCTGCCTTAGTGAAGTTTTAACCGGTTTGAGCGCCCTAACTTTGTATCATATTAAAAAGGTACATGACAGAACAGGAAAAACAAAACAAAGAAACCGTACTTCGTTTTAACAGGGAGGTACTTGAAAACGGCAGTCTCGACGCCATTCACCAAATTATTCACCCCGATTTTACCAACCACACGGCAAAGGGTTCGCCCCGCGGACCGCAAGGGATAATTGATTTTACCATCAATATTTTACACCGTGCGTTAAAGGATGTTAAAGTAGAAATTCACGACCAGGTGTTTGAAGACAGCAAGGTTGTTACCCGTAAAACAATTTATGGAACCCATATCGACACCTTTATGGGTATTGCTGCAAGTGGTAAAAAAGTAGGGATTGGCATAATTGATATAATTACGCTTAGCAACGGGCAATATACTGAGCACTGGAGCATCAGGGACGTAAGCGATCTGCTAAACCCATCATCAAATTAATTTTAACTAACTATGAAAAAAGTATTGATAACCGGTGCTAATAAAAGTATTGGCTTCGAAACGGCAAAACAGCTGTTAGCTTTAGGCTATTACGTTTATTTAGGCAGCCGTGATTTAGAAAAGGGTGAGGCGGCAGCAAAGCAGCTGCAATCGACCAATGTAAAGGCCATACAGATTGATATCAGCAACCCGCAGTCGGTAGCTGAAGCGCGAAAAAATATCGAAGAGTTAGATGTGCTGATAAATAATGCAGGCATCAGCGGCGGGTTTCCGCAGGATGCCCACTCAACTTCTATCGAAACGGTAAGGAAAGTTTTTGATACCAATTTTTTTGGAACAATAGATGTGACTATCGCTTTCTTGGATTTGTTGAAAAAATCGCCGGAGCCGCGGATAGTAAATGTGACGTCGGGCCTGGCATCGCTAACCTTGCACAACGACCCTTCGTGGCAATACTATAAGATAAAGAGTGCAGCTTACGGGCCATCAAAAACTGCATTGAATGCTTACACCGTTGTGCTTGCATACGAGTTGAAGGACACCGCATTTAAAGTAAATGTCGTAGACCCGGGCTATACAGCGACAGATTTTAATCATCATAGCGGTCCGCGAAACGTAATTGATGCAGCTGCCGATGTGGTGAAATTTGCGACATTGACTGCCAACGGGCCGAGCGGTATATTTTATAGTGTAGATAATAATCCCGAAACCGGCGTTAGCCCCTGGTAGCTCTACATTCGCCCGACAGTAAGCAGTAGCGACATGCAGTTGATAATACAATGCAGCGCATAGCCCCACCAAAAGCCATTTTTAAAACGTATATAGGTTATTGCCCAGCCCATTAAAAGCTGCGGCAATACATATACGGGGTAAATCCATATCAGCGGCCATTGGATAGGCGTGTAGTTACCAATGTGCATCAACCCAAATAAACACATTGACAGTATAATTAAATGCTTGCGAAAGTGATGGTCGGTAATTGACATCCCTTTAGGAGCCATGAATATAACAGCTACATAAACCACCGCACAGGTGGCCAGTTGGATCCCCGTATTTAAAGCTGGAATTTTAGTGAGGTGGTGGAATACAACGCCCGAAAACAGGAACACCGCGACTGCGCAGGCCATTGCAATATGCTGCCTTTTTAGCGATAAGGGCAGCCTGAAAACAGCTTCCTCCAGCAATGGGCCGATAAGGCCTATATAAACCGCGGCCCGCCAATAGCCCATTTTCTGAAAGAAATGCTTCATGCCATCCTGCCCGGCTTTGTTAATTGTTTTCGC
>JBDUDE010000563.1:0-3351 GCA_040003105.1 Mucilaginibacter sp.
GCGGGAGGTTACCATTTGGAGTATTTGACCATTGTGTTGAATAACCATAACCAAAATATAAACTTGGATAATACTTACCTTTAGCTACCGAAACAGCTTTTTCAAAGGCCTTCACGCGTAAATCAGTTGCTTTCACTAAAGCGAGGCTGCCCAGTGCGGTAGTATATATGTCATCGGAAGATTGTACATAAACCGCCGGTGAACTGCTGGCTTGTAACCTTTCCAGCTTTACGTCCTTTTTAAAGGCAACGTTCATTGCTTCCAGCAAGTTTATCTTGGCTGTTAAAACGGCTGTTTCAGCATTATAAATATTTATCTGGTCACCGCTATGAGCACCTTTTATATTATAGTATTCCGCAGGGGCAACGGTACCTGCATTGTTTAGTGTACTCTCGCGGTCTAAGTTAGTTTTTGACGCATCGAACTGCAATTTGGCCTGAGCTAACTGGTCTTCTGAACTTAAAGCAGCAAAATATAATGCAATAACGTTCAAAGTCGTTTCATCCTTTACCTGTTGAAAATCCATCTGACCGGCCTGGTAAGCCAGTGAACTGACCTTAATTGCGTTAATATAGCTGAATCCGTTTGACAAAAGTAAATTACTGCTAAGCCCAAAATTTGCGCTTTTACTGCTTGGTGCACTAACTATTACGCCAGAGTTATTTTTGCCGCGTCCATAACTTACGTTATATTGCGAATTCCCATTTAGATTTGGCAGTAGATTTTCACGGGCCTGATTCCAATAAATACGGTCCCTTTCAGTTTGGGTGGCACTTTTCTTTACCGCAAGGTTATTTTTTATGGCGATGTCAACACATTGCTGTAGCGTTAAAACACTATCCAACTGCGTTTGCTGCTGGGCTTTCGCAACGATGGCGGTTGTTAAAATTAAAAGGATTAAAGATATTTTTTTAAAAAACATGGTTTTGATGGTATTTACTAATGGCTTCTTAGAATTTGTGTGATGATTCTACTTTGCCGTCTAAAAGGTTAATTATTCTTGAGCCATATTCGGCGTTTTTTTCTGAGTGGGTTACCTGTATAATAGTTACACCATCTTCCTTATTCAGCTTACGGAATAGCTCCATAATTTCTTCTCCTTGTTTGGAGTTCAGGTTACCTGTAGGCTCATCCGCCAGTAATAGTTTTGGCCGGGCAATAAGCGCACGGGCAATACCTACCAATTGCTGTTGCCCGCCTGATAGCTGCGCCGGGAAAAGATCCTTTTTACCAACAATCTGGAAACGGTCGAGCATATCGGCAACCATGGCTTTACGTTCGGTGCCTTTAAAGTCCTGGTAAATTAGCGGGGTTTCGATGTTTTCGTAAACGGTAAGTTCGTCTATCAAATGATATGCCTGGAACACAAAACCGATATATTGTTTATAAAGGGCCGAACGCTGCTTATCTTTCAATTGATGAACGGCATTGCCAACGAAATAGTGAAATCCTTCCGATGGTTCATCAAGCATGCCGATAACATTCAGCAACGTTGATTTGCCCGAGCCCGACGGACCCATGATAGAAATAAATTCGCCTTCCTCAATTTCGAGGCTAATATCGTTTAATACGATGTTCTTGTTGCCGCCGGCCTGGTAGTACTTTGAAATATGCTGAAGTGATAACATGTTAGTTAATTAGTGAATTATTGATTTTGTGAATTAATGATTTAAGCTGCTAATTTATCAAATTACTATTTGAATTAACCATAGCTTTCCCACATTCTGGCACATAGGTATCAATAACATACCAAAGTTTTAATTTGTTATATATCAGGTTATTATAGATTAAACTTTAGATAAAAACTGTTCGCTTACGTAACATGGGGCGTACGGTTATGATACACGTTGGCGAACGGTGAGCTGTGAGTAGCTATGAATAACATGGCGGGTACCTGTTATAAAAAATAGCATTAAGCTTACGCTTAGCGAGCCACGGCGGTTGATATTCCTAATTTTCAGTTAGCCCAACACCCACTTATACCGCTGCTCCTTCAACTTTTTGCCAAAGTCGGTTGATTCCACTTCATCAGTTAAAACAAAGCCCATTTTTTTATAGATAGCCGCTGCAGTTGTTTGTTCGTTAGTTGTCCACAAAAAGCAGGTTTTATATCCTTTTGCTGTTAAAAAATCCGTAAATAACAGCGTTAGCCTCTTGCCCAGGCCTATGCCGCGATATTCAGGCTCAAGGATAAAAAAGCGCAATTGTGCCGCGTTATTTTCCCGGTGCATTAAAAGCAAAAAGCCCACTATCCTGCCGTTGTGCTCAGCAACCCATATCCTATCCAAATCCGGGTCGTAATGTTTATGAAATTCGTACAGGCCTGCCGCTACGTAAGCCTCAAAGTTGGTTGAATAATTATACTCTTTGTTGTATAACGCTCCGTGCATCCAGGTTACATAGCCAATGTCTCCGGGCCGCAAATCGGTGCGGATGGTTATCTCATTTAAATTGATATTACCGTTCATCTTATTTGCGGGGTCGATTTTTCAAAAATATTCCTGATTGCGTCCATGTGACCGGTTAAAGCAATTATATCGGCTTCGGTAAAATTGAACAGCATGTTTTTAACCTGTGCTTGCGAAGCATTATTTAAGCAGGCGAAAACGTCATTACCTTTTCGCGACAGGTGCAGGTGAAATATCCTCCCATCCCGTTCCGATTGCTTTTTTAAGACGAGTTTCTTTTTCTCAAGGTTTTGAATCAGTCTGCTCAGATATCCTTTATCCAGGCTTAACAAGTCAATAAGTTCACTGGCCTTCATACCATCCGGATGGTGGTATAGCTCGAACATAATGCGCACTTCGGTTAATGAAAATTCGCTGTCGAGGTATTGTTTATCCAGCAGGCCGATTATGGACGTATAAAAGCGGTTAAACGCTCTAATCCGGGTTACCAGTTCATCAATCATAATACAAATGTATAAATATAGTTGACAAAAGCAACTATATTTATACATTCCCTTTCGTTTATTTAAAGAAATAACTTACATGTAAAACAGCTGCAAACTTTGTTCCGGGCGTAAATGCAATCCCGTTAACCGGGTTGGCTTCATGCTGTAAACGGGTTACGGTATCAAACTGTGTTTCCTTCCATTGCACGTTGAACACATTGTTAATGGTTACCCCAATTTCATATTTAGGTTGGGTGTAGTTCAACTCCAAATCGTTTACAAAATAACCTTGCGCAGTTAAGCTGTAGTCTTCGTTAGCAGGCCTGTCAGAAAGATACCGGTACCTCAAGCTGCCATTAATGCCACTCTTATTGGTATAGGTTACCCCGCCCGTGCTGCTAAATACTGGTGCAAGCGGGATATAATTTTGCCCGGCACGGTCGTCAATTGAGCGGCCG